>NZ_JASCPK010000052.1:0-35294 GCF_029959385.1 Pseudomonas sp. PS01303 | reverse complement strand
GCCGAAGGCTGCGATCTTTTGATCCTGATCCTTGAAACAAGATCAAAAGATCGCAGCCTTCGGCAGCTCCTACAGGGGGTTGTGTTTACAGCAAAAAATAATCCCGGCCTTCGACCTGACCGCGGCGCAGCGGGTTCCGCGTGCACCATTGCGCATAAGCGGCGTCGACAAAGCGGTACATCAGGTGTTCGTCACGGCCATGGGGGATGCCCAGTCGCGTGGTTTGAATAATCTGCGAGGGCGCCGGGCCGGTGTCTTCGACCAGAATCAATTCATGATCGAAACGCTTGGCGTCCCACATCGGCACCTTCAACCCCAGCGCCTTGCACAGCAAAGTCTGCCCGGCACAGAGTTTCTGCGACGGTCGCGCACGCCCTTGAGCGTCAGGATTGTTCAGCAGCATCTGCGCCAGACTCGCCGGCCCGCTGACTTCATCGACCCACGGATAGGCCGATTTGATCAGCACCGCATTGCCCGGCCCTTGCGCGCTGAAGTTCAGCGAATCACCGCCACGGGCGTAATACATATAGATGTGTCCGCCATCCAGAAACAAAGCCTTACGCTTTTCCGTGTAGCCGAGCGAGGCATGGCTGCCTTTTTCCGCGCAGTAATAGGCTTCGGTTTCGATGATCCGCGCGCTCAGCCAAAGACCGCCCACGCGATGGCGAATGACTTTGCCGAGCAGATCCTTGGCGAGAACTTGTGCGTCACGGTCGAAAAAAGCGTCGGCAAGCCCCGCAGGCTGGCGCTCGGCGCTGGCGCGAACAGTCAGGTTGGACATGGCAAGCGATGTTTATCCGGGCTGATGAGGTCGTGATGATAACAATTCAATGCTTAATTACGGCTGAACGTCGGCAAATTGCAGTCCATTTCGACCATCCGCCTGTCACCGCTGTTAGTCCCGGGACGTGGCAGCTATAATCTGCCGCTTTCCTCTTTGCCAAGACCCCAGCAGACCATGACTGAGTCCGTTCTTGACTACATGACCCGATTGGGTCGCGCCGCCCGCGAAGCTTCCCGGGTCATCGGCCGTGCCAGCACCGCGCAGAAAAACCGCGCCCTGCAGGCTGCTGCCAATGCCTTGGACGCCGCTCGCGCCGAGCTTGCTGCAGCCAATGAGCAGGATCTGGCCGCCGGTCGCGCCAATGGTCTGGAACCGGCACTGCTGGAACGTCTGGAACTGACCCCGGCGCGCATCGACGGCATGATCGTCGGTCTGCGTCAGGTGGCAGCGCTGCCGGATCCGGTCGGCGCGATCCGTGACATGAGTTTTCGCCCGTCGGGCATTCAAGTCGGCAAGATGCGCGTGCCGCTGGGCGTGATCGGGATCATCTACGAGTCCCGGCCGAACGTGACCATTGATGCCGCCAGTCTGTGCCTGAAGTCCGGCAACGCGACGATTCTGCGTGGTGGCTCCGAAGCGATTCACTCCAACCGGGCGATTGCCGCGTGCATTCAGCGCGGACTGGCCGAGGCCGAACTGCCCGCCGCCGTGGTGCAAGTGGTCGAAACCACCGACCGTGCCGCCGTTGGCGCGATGATCACCATGCCCGAGTACGTCGACGTTATCGTGCCGCGCGGTGGCCGTGGCCTGATCGAACGCATCAGCCGCGATGCCCGTGTGCCGGTGATCAAGCATCTGGACGGCATCTGCCACGTTTACGTCAGTGCCCACGCCGATCTGGCGAAAGCCCAGCGCATCGCCTTCAATGCCAAGACTTATCGTTACGGTATTTGCGGTGCGATGGAGACGTTGCTGGTCGATCAAACTGTTGCGAAGGATTTCCTGCCAGCGATGGCCACCCAGTTCCGCGAAAAAGGCGTCGAGCTGCGTGGCTGCGAGCGCACCCGGGCAATCATCGAAGCGGTCGCGGCCAGCGAAGAAGACTGGAACACTGAATATCTGGCGCCGATTTTGTCGATCCGCGTGGTCGACGGGCTGGATCAGGCAATTGAACACATCAACCATTACGGCTCGCATCACACCGACTCGATCGTCAGCGAAAACCTCGCCGACACCCGCCGGTTTGTGGCGGAAGTCGACTCGGCGTCGGTGATGATCAACACCCCGACGTGCTTCGCCGATGGATTTGAATACGGATTGGGTGCCGAGATCGGCATTTCTACTGATAAGCTGCACGCCCGCGGCCCGGTGGGCCTCGAAGGACTGACCTGCGAGAAGTACATCGTGGTCGGTGATGGCCAGTTGCGCGGCCAGGCGACGGTCTGACTTGACCGACCTCGACCTGACCACGGTGCCCGCCGGCAGCGACGTTCGACCTCAACGCATTGGCGTTCTGGGCGGCACGTTCGACCCGGTGCACATCGGCCATTTGCGCGGTGGGCTGGAAGTCGCCGAAGCGCTGGCGCTCGACGAGTTGCGCTTGATGCCGAACGCGCGGCCACCGCATCGCGGCATGCCGCAGGTGTCGGCGCAGGATCGGCTGGCGATGGTTGAATGCGCAGTGGCCGGCGTGCCGCCACTGGTGGTGGACGCCCGTGAGTTACAGCGGGACAAGCCGTCCTGGACTATTGATACCCTGGAGTTGATGCGCGCCGAAATGCCCGCCGAGACCCAGGTTTTTCTGCTTTTGGGCTGGGACGCATTTTGCGGCCTGCCCACTTGGCATCGCTGGGAAGAGTTGCTCCAGCATTGCCACATCCTGGTGCTACAGCGCCCGGACGCCGACAGCGAACCGCCGGATGCCTTGCGCAACCTGCTGGCAGCGCGTTCGGTGAGCGACCCGCTGGCCCTGAAAGGGCCGAGCGGACAGATTGCATTCGTCTGGCAGACACCGCTCGCGGTTTCCGCCACCCAGATCCGTCAACTGCTGGCCAGCGGTAAGTCGGTACGTTTCCTGGTGCCCGACGCGGTCCTGGCCTACATCGATGCGCACGGTCTATACCGTGCGTCGAACTGAACAAGGCGTGCTTCACTGATACGAATCACCGTGTCCCCAAGCCGCCGAATACACGAGCAAAACGAGTTTTATATGACTGACAAAGACGTAAGCAAAGTTAAGCGCAAAGGCACGTTCAAGAGCGCACCGCTGCCGGTCGAAGTAAAAACCGGCCCAGAGCTGGCTGGCGAAGAGCTGGTCAAAGTCGCTGTCGCTGCCCTTGAAGACGTCAAGGCGCAAGACATCCAGATCCTGGATGTTCGCGACAAGCAGAGCATCACCGACTTCATGATCATCGCCACCGGTACCTCCAACCGCCAGATCGGCGCGATGCTGGACAAGGTTCGCGAAGCGGTCAAAGCCCAGGGCGTCAAGCCATTGGGTGAAGAAGGCAAGGGCGACAGCGACTGGGTTCTGCTGGATATGGACGACGTGATCGTGCACATGATGACCGCCTCGGCGCGTCAGTTCTACGACCTGGAGCGTCTGTGGGCCGGCGCCGAACAAAGCCGTGCGGCCGATGCCAAGCACCACAGCCCGGAAAACACCCACGAGCATTTCACCAAGCTCAACAAAGACCAGCTGTAAGGGATTGCTGTGCGACTGCGCCTGATCGCCGTCGGTTCACGCATGCCTAAATGGGTGGAAGAAGGCTGGCATGAATATGCCAAGCGTCTTCCTTCCGAGCTGGCGCTGGAACTGGTGGAAATTCCGCTCAACACCCGTGGCAAGAATGCCGACGTGGCCCGCTTCATCCGTCAGGAAGGCGAAGCCATGCTGGCCAAGGTCGGGCCGAATGAGCGAATTGTGACCCTCGAAGTCCATGGCAAGCCCTGGAGCACCGAGCAGCTTGCGGTTGAACTCGATCGTTGGCGGCTGGATTCGCGCACGGTCAATTTCATGGTCGGTGGCCCGGAAGGGCTGGCGCCGGAAGTCTGTGCCCGCGCTGATCAACGCTGGTCGTTGTCGCCGCTGACGTTGCCGCACCCGCTGGTGCGGATTCTGATCGGCGAACAGTTGTACCGTGCCTGGACCGTGCTGTCCGGTCACCCTTACCACAAGTAATCCTGCCCTCATGTCTCAGCCGATCCGCATCAAGGACCACGAAAAGGACGCACGCCTGGTGCGTAGCCGCGTCGTGTTCGGGGCCGTGGCGATTGTGCTGTTGATTGGCGTGTTGATCGCGCGGCTGTATTACTTGCAGGTGATCCAGTACGACTATCACTCGACGCTCTCGGAAAACAACCGCGTCCATGTGCAGCCGATTCCGCCTACGCGCGGGTTGATTTTCGACCGCAACGGCGTGGTGGTGGCGGACAACCGTCCGAGCTTCAGCCTGAGCATGACCCGCGAGCGTTCCGGCGACTGGCAGCAGGTGCTCGACGTCATCGTCGAAGTGCTTGAGCTGACGCCGGAAGACCGGGTGATTTTCGAGAAGCGCATGCGTCAGGGGCGCCGGCCGTTCGAGCCAGTGCCGATTCTGTTCGAGCTGAGCGAAGAACAGATCGCCCGCATCGCGGTGAATCAGTTCCGTCTGCCCGGCGTCGAAGTGGTGGCGCAATTGGTCCGTCACTACCCGCAGGGCGCGCATTTTGCGCACTCGGTGGGTTACATGGGGCGGATCAACGAGAAAGAGCTGAAGAGCCTCGATCCGGTCAACTACAGCGGCACCCACCACATCGGCAAAACCGGCATCGAGCGTTTCTACGAGCCGGAATTGCACGGTCAGGTCGGTTACGAAGAAGTGGAAACCAACGCCCGTGGCCGCGTGTTGCGCGTGCTCAAGCGTACCGATCCGATTCCCGGCAAAGACATCGTTCTGAGCCTGGACATCAAATTGCAGGAAGCCGCCGAAGCTGCACTGGGCGGTCGTCGTGGCGCGGTGGTGGCGCTCGATCCGAAGACCGGCGAAGTGCTGGCGATGGTCAGTCAGCCGAGCTTCGACCCGAACCTGTTCGTCACCGGCATCAGCTTCAAGGCTTACGCCGAGTTGCGCGATTCCATCGACCGGCCGCTGTTCAACCGCGTACTGCGTGGTCTGTACCCGCCGGGCTCGACGATCAAGCCAGCGGTGGCGATTGCCGGTCTCGATTCCGGTGTGATTACGGCGTCGAGCCGAGTGTTCGATCCGGGCTACTACATGCTGCCCAACTACGATCACAAATACCGTAACTGGAACCGCACCGGTGACGGCTTCGTCGACCTCGACACGGCGATCATGCGTTCCAACGACACCTACTTCTATGACCTGGCGCACAAGCTCGGCATCGATCGGTTGTCGGCTTACATGAACAAGTTCGGCATTGGCCAGAAGGTCTCGCTGGACATGTTCGAAGAATCCCCCGGCCTGATGCCATCGCGCGAATGGAAACGAGCGACGCGCAAGCAGGCCTGGTTCCCGGGCGAAACCCTGATCCTCGGGATCGGCCAGGGCTACATGCAATCGACCCCGCTGCAACTGGCGCAAGCCACCGCGCTGGTTGCCAACAAAGGCATCTGGAACCGTCCGCACCTGGCCAAATCCCTCGAAGGGCAGAAACCAGTGGACGAGAACCCGATGCCGGACATTGTTCTGCGCGATCCGTCGGACTGGAACAAGGTCAACCACGGCATGCAGCAAGTGATGCATGGCGCGCGGGGGACTGCGCGTAAAGCCGCAATCGGTGCGCAATACCGCATTGCCGGCAAGTCCGGTACCGCGCAAGTTGTGGCGATCAAGCAGGGTGAAAAATACGACCGCTCCAAGGTTCAGGAGCGCCACCGCGACCACGCCTTGTTCGTCGGTTTCGCCCCGGCTGACGATCCGCGAATCGTTGTTTCGGTGATGGTCGAGAACGGTGAGTCCGGTTCCGGCGTTGCCGCGCCCGTGGTGCGTCAGGTCATGGACGCCTGGCTGCTCGATCCCGAAGGTCGATTGAAGGCCGAATACGCCAGCCCAATCAGTGCGGAGGCTACGGCCCGTGATGAATAATTTTGATCGCATGCTCTCTAGCGAGGATGTGATGCGTCGTCGTGCGACGTTGCTGCAACGTCTACACATCGATGGCCCGTTGTTGATTCTGTTGCTGATCCTCGCCGCCGGCAGCCTGTTCGTGCTGTATTCAGCGAGTGGCAAGAGCTGGGATCTGCTGGCCAAACAAGCCACGTCGTTCGGTATCGGCTTGGTGTCGATGATCGTCATCGCCCAGCTCGAACCTAGGTTCATGGCGCGTTGGGTGCCGCTCGGTTATGTGGTCGGGGTGGTGCTGCTGATGGTCGTGGACATCATGGGCCACAACGCCATGGGTGCGACGCGCTGGATCAACATTCCCGGGGTGATCCGCTTCCAGCCCTCGGAATTCATGAAGATCCTGATGCCGGCGACCATCGCCTGGTATCTGTCCAAACGCACGTTGCCGCCGCAACTCAAGCACGTCGGTATCAGTTTGATGCTGATCGGTGTGCCGTTTGTGCTGATCGTCCGCCAGCCTGACTTGGGTACTTCGCTGCTGATTCTTGCTGGCGGCGCTTTCGTATTGTTCATGGGTGGCTTGCGCTGGCGCTGGATTCTCAGTGTGCTGGCGGCGGCGATTCCGGTGTCGGTGGCGATGTGGTTTTTCATCATGCACGACTACCAGAAGCAACGGATCCTGACGTTCCTCGATCCGGAAAGCGATCCGTTAGGCACCGGCTGGAACATCATTCAGTCGAAAGCGGCGATCGGTTCCGGTGGCGTGTTCGGCAAAGGCTGGCTGCTCGGCACCCAGTCGCACTTGGATTTTCTGCCGGAAAGCCACACCGACTTCATCATTGCCGTACTGGGCGAAGAGTTCGGCCTGGTGGGCATCTGCGCGTTGTTGCTGATCTATTTATTGCTGATTGGCCGGGGGCTGGTGATCACCGCTCAGGCGCAAACGCTGTTCGGTAAATTGCTTGCCGGTTCGTTGACCATGACGTTTTTTGTTTACGTTTTCGTCAACATCGGTATGGTCAGTGGCCTGTTGCCGGTTGTAGGGGTGCCGTTGCCGTTCATTAGCTACGGAGGAACTTCGCTGGTGACGCTGCTGTCAGCGTTTGGGGTTTTGATGTCGATCCATACCCATCGCAAGTGGATCGCACAGGTTTGAATAAGGTGAAGAGTTCAATGCAAGTAATGCGTGGCTGGGCGACTCGATGCGCGCCGTGGGTTGGCCTGGTTGGCCTCCTTGGGAGCGTGCAGGAAGCGCTGGCCGGCGAATACGAAGGCTCACCTCAGGTGGCCGAGTTCGTCGGTGAAATGACCCGCGATTATGGTTTCGCCGGTGAACAACTGATGGGTGTGTTCCGCGAGGCGCAGCGCAAACAGTCGATTCTCGACGCCATCTCCCGACCTGCCGAACGGGTCAAACAGTGGAAAGAATATCGCCCGATGTTCATCACCGACGCGCGCATCGCCCGTGGTGTGGACTTCTGGCGGCAGCACGAGGCTACGCTGGCCCGTGCCGAGCAGGAATACGGCGTACCGGCACAAGTCATCGTGTCGATCATCGGCGTCGAGACCTTTTTCGGACGTAATACCGGTAATTTCCGGGTGATCGATGCCTTGTCGACGCTCGGTTTCGACTATCCTCCCCGTGCCGAATTTTTCCGTAAGGAACTGCGTGAATTCCTGCTGCTGGCGCGTGAGGAACAGGTCGATCCATTGACCCTCAAAGGCTCGTACGCCGGGGCGATGGGTCTGCCGCAGTTCATGCCGAGCAGCTTCCGCGCCTACGCGGTGGATTTTGACGGTGACGGCCACATCAATATCTGGAACAACCCGGACGATGCGATCGGCAGCGTTGCCAGCTATTTCAAACGTCACGGCTGGGTCGCGGGTGAGCCCGTGGTCAGCCGCGCCGATGTGCGGGGCGAGCAGGTCGATGAAGGCCTGACCACCGGCATCGAGCCGACAAAAACGGTCGGAGAGTTGCGGGCGCTGGGCTGGTCAAGTCATGATGCGCTGCGCGATGATATGCCGGTTACTGCATTTCGCCTCGAAGGCGAGAACGGCCCTGAGTACTGGATGGGCCTGAAGAATTTCTACGCGATTACGCGTTATAACCGCAGCGTGATGTACGCCATGGCCGTACATCAACTGTCTGAACAGCTGGTACAAGCACGGGGCGTCAAGTAATGCAGGCATTGCCTAACAATAAACCCCTGAAGCTGGTGGCCTTCGCTGCGTTGGCAGTACTGGTCGCCAGTTGCACGACCAGCCGTTCGCCGACGCCGAAAACAACCTCATCCACTGCTGTGCGTGCGCAGCCGGGTCTGGACATCAACCGTGCGCACAAAGACGGCGCACCGTGGTGGGACGTCGATGTCTCGCGTATTCCCGACGCCACACCGACCCTGCACACCGGCCCGTACAAGGCCAACCCGTACACCGTACTGGGCAAAACCTACTTCCCGTTGCAGGAATCCAAGACCTACGTCGCGTCTGGCACGGCGTCCTGGTACGGCACCAAGTTTCACGGTCAGAACACCGCCAACGGCGAGGTCTACGACCTGTACGGCATGAGTGCCGCCCACAAGACATTGCCACTGCCAAGTTACGTTCGGGTGACCAACCTGGACAATAACCGCACGGTGATTCTGCGGGTCAATGACCGTGGGCCGTTCTATTCCGATCGCATCATCGACTTGTCCTACGCCGCCGCGAAAAAACTCGGTTACGCCGAAACCGGCACTGCGCGCGTCAAGGTCGAAGGCATTGATCCGCAGCAATACTGGGCCGCCAAGGGCCGTCCGGCACCGCTGATGCTCAACGAGCCGCAGGTCGCGCAGAACAGCGCGCCGGTGATCACGGCCTCGGCCGGCACCGTCGAGCAATGGACGCCGCCACCGCAGCAACATGCCTCCGACACCGTCCCCGTGCCGATGAGTGCAAAAAAAAACGCTTCTGCAACAGCAACTGGCCAGTATCTGCAGGTGGGCGCGTTCGCCAACCCGGACGCTGCAGAACTCCTGAGGTCGAAGCTCAGCGGGATGGTGAGCGCTCCGGTGTTTATCAGCTCGATCGTGCGCAATCAGCAGACCCTGCATCGGGTACGTCTGGGGCCGATCGGCTCGCCGGGTGAAATTGCCCAGGTGCAGAACAGCGTGCGCCTGGCCAACCTTGGTTCGCCAAGTGTGGTCACTGAATAAGTAGCAACGTAGAACTTGATTGACGGTTCACCAGCGATTGGGGGGTGAACCAGGTTGTTGGCTCGTCGAAGAACAAAAGCCCGGCAAGGGTGACTGGAGTGAGCAACTGAACCCGCGATGGCCCGTTAGAAAGCCATCTGATTAAATTTTGTCCGCAAGGGCAGTTTCCATTAGCGATTTCGAGAGACGGATGAACATCACCACCTTTGCCAAACGCCTGTGTCTGCTAGTCCCGCTGCTCCTCTCGCCAGCCGCCTTCGCGGCCGAGATGATGCCGTCGCCACCACAACTGGCCGCCAAAGCCTACGTTCTGATGGACGCCAGCAGCGGCAACGTGCTGGTAGAGAACAATGGTGACCAGCGTCTGCCACCGGCCAGCCTGACAAAACTGATGACCGCGTACATCGCGACCCTGGAAATCCGTCGCGGCCAGATCGGTGAAAACGATCCGGTGACCGTCAGCGAAAACGCCTGGCGCACCGGCGGTTCGCGGATGTTCATCAAGGTTGGCTCGCAGGTGACTGTCAGCGACCTGCTGCACGGCATCATCATCCAGTCCGGCAACGACGCCAGCGTCGCGTTGTCCGAGCACATCGCCGGCAGCGAAGATGCATTCGCCGACCTGATGAACAAGACGGTCACCGATCTGGGCATGACCAATACCCACTTCATGAACCCGACCGGTCTGCCAAACCCTGAGCACTACTCGTCGGCTCACGACATGGCGATTCTGGCCCGCGCGATCATCCACGAAGACCCGGCTCATTACGCGATCTACTCGCAGAAAGAGTTCTTCTGGAACGGCATCAAGCAGCCTAACCGCAACCTGCTGCTGTGGCGCGACAAGACCGTTGACGGTCTGAAAACCGGTCACACCGACGAAGCCGGCTACTGCATGGTGTCCTCGGCTGTACGTGACGGCCAGCGTCTGATCGCCGTGGTGTTCGGCACCAACAGCGAAGTGGCTCGCGCCGCTGAAACCCAGAAGCTGCTGACTTACGGTTTCCGCTTCTTCGAAACCCAGACCTTCTATCAGAAGGGCACCGAACTGGCTCAAGCCCCGGTGTGGAAAGGCACCACCAATCAAGTCAAGGCCGGCCTGGCTGAAGACCTGACCATGACCCTGCCAAAAGGCCAGCTGAAGAAGCTCGCTGCGAGCATGACCATGAACCCGCAACTGATCGCGCCAATCGCCAAGGGCGACGTGATCGGTAAAGTCGAAGTCAAACTGGAAGACAAGGTCGTGCACAGCGCTGACCTGATCGCTCTGGATGGCGTCGAGGAGGGTGGTATCTTCCGCCGCATGTGGGATAGCATCCGTCTATTCTTCTTCGGCTTGTTCAACTGATTTGTGTTGACCTGCATGGCCCCGCCCCGATCCGGTGCGGGGCCATGCGCGTTAACACGGCTTGCGCTCTAGAGGCCGTTACGCCATGACCGATACCGAAGTAAAGGCGCCAAAGATCGAATTCCCTGTAACGGATTATCCCGTTAAGGTGATCAGCGATACCGGTGTGGGCAACAAAGACAAGATCATCGACATCGTCAAAAAACACGCGACCATCAATGATGAGCGCATCGACGAGCGTCAAAGCACCAACGGCAAATACACCACCATCCAGTTGCACATCGTGGCGACCGATCAGGATCAGCTGTACAACATCAACAGCGAACTGCGGGCAACCGGTTTCGTGCACATGGTGCTGTGATGTCCGGCACGCTGGGCTTTCGTGAGCTCGGCCAGATGGCTTACGAGCCGGTCTGGCATGCCATGCAACGCTTTACCAACGAACGCGGCAGTGATGCCGCCGACGAAATCTGGCTCGTCGAACACCCGCCGGTGTTCACTCAGGGCCAGGCCGGCAAGGCCGAACACTTGTTGCTGCCGGGTGATATCCCGGTGGTGCAGGTCGATCGCGGCGGGCAAGTGACTTATCATGGCCCCGGCCAATTGGTGGCTTACCTGTTGCTGGATGTACGCAAGCTGGGTTTTGGCGTGCGTGATCTGGTCAGCCGCATGGAGCTTTGCCTGATCGAACTGCTGGCCAGCTACGGGGTAACCGCAGCGGCCAAGCCAGATGCTCCCGGCGTCTACGTCGACGGAGCGAAAATCGCTTCTCTGGGTTTGCGGATTCGCCACGGTTGTTCCTTTCATGGCCTGGCCCTGAACGTGGATATGAACCTGGAACCGTTTCGACGGATTAATCCCTGCGGCTATGCCGGGCTGGCGATGACCCAGCTGAGCGACCACGCAGGATCGATTGAATTTGCCGAGGTAAGTGCCCGGCTGCGCGCGCAGCTCGTCAAACACCTCGACTATGCTGAGCAGACGACCCTGACGGGCGGAATCGACTGATATGACTACTGATGCAGTGCAAACCATGATCCCGACGCTCGACGTGACCGAGCGCCCGGCCCCGCGTCCCAAGGTAGAAGCGGGCGTCAAGCTGCGCGGCGCCGAGAAGGTTGCACGCATCCCGGTAAAGATCATTCCGACCACCGAACTGCCGAAGAAGCCTGACTGGATTCGTGTGCGCATCCCGGTTTCGCCGGAAGTCGACCGTATCAAGAGCCTGCTGCGTAAACACAAGCTGCACAGCGTCTGCGAAGAAGCGTCCTGCCCGAATCTGGGTGAGTGCTTCTCCGGCGGCACCGCGACCTTCATGATCATGGGCGACATCTGCACCCGTCGCTGCCCGTTCTGCGACGTCGGCCACGGTCGTCCGAAGCCACTGGACGTCAACGAGCCGGAAAGCCTGGCCATCGCCATCGCCGACCTCAAGCTCAAGTACGTGGTGATCACCTCGGTTGACCGCGACGACCTGCGTGACGGCGGTGCCCAGCACTTTGCCGACTGCATCCGCGAAATCCGCAAGCTGTCGCCGAACGTGCAACTCGAGACTCTGGTTCCGGATTATCGTGGCCGCATGGACGTCGCGCTGGAAATCACCGCCGCCGAGCCGCCGGATGTGTTCAACCACAACCTGGAAACCGTGCCGCGCCTGTACAAGGCAGCGCGTCCGGGTTCGGATTACCAGTGGTCGCTGACCCTGCTGCAACGCTTCAAGCAGATGATGCCGCACATCCCGACCAAATCCGGCCTGATGCTGGGTCTGGGCGAGACCGACGAAGAAGTCATCGAGGTCATGAAGCGCATGCGCGAACACGACATCGACATGCTGACCCTCGGCCAGTACCTGCAGCCGTCGCGCAGCCACCTGCCGGTGCAGCGTTTCGTGCACCCGGACACCTTCGCCTGGTTCGCCGAAGAAGGTTACAAGATGGGCTTCAAAAACGTCGCCTCGGGCCCGCTGGTACGTTCGTCGTATCACGCCGACGAGCAAGCGAAGCTGGTCAAGGCTGAGTTGATGGGTTCCTGATTCAGCACTGAAAAAAATGCCCGCCGTGGCTTTAAGTCCGGCGGGCTTTTTTTTGCCTGCTTTCCTGACTACTGTGTGCGCATGACTTCACACTGGGAGCCCCATGGATGACCGTTCGACCGACCCACAGCCTATTTCCGCATAAACCCGTGCCGGCGCTGCCGTCAGAGGGCGTGATCGGCGTTATCGCGCCTGCCGGGCCGGGTGCGCTGGACACCGACAAGGCGGTGCAGTGGATGCGCGCTCGCGGTTATGCGTTGAAGGTGTTTCCCGGCGTCTATGAAAAGGATGGCTATCTGGCTGGCAGCGATGAGGTGCGGCTTAACGATCTGCACGCAGCGTTCGCAGATGCCGAGGTCGATGCAATCATTTGCCTGCGCGGCGGCTACGGTACGCCGCGCCTGCTGGATCGGATCGACTACGACCTGCTCAGCCGTAACGCCAAACCCTTTGTCGGTTACAGCGACATCACCGCGCTGCACCTCGCGATCAGTCGTTACGCCGGGTTTGTGACCTTTCACGGGCCGCTGCTCAACGCTGACCTGCTTGGTGACAAAGAACCACCGACCGTGACGTCATTCTTCGCCATGCTGCGCGGTCAGTTGAAAGCGGGGAGTGTGCTCAGCCATCCGGTGGCATATCCGTTGACCACCGTTGAGCCCGGCGTTGCCCATGGGCGTTTGCTCGGTGGCAATCTGGCGATGATCGCGGCGACGTTGGGCACGCCTTACGAAATTGATGTCGAAGGGGTGATTCTGCTGATCGAAGACATCAACGAGCCGCTGTATCGCATCGATCGATTGCTGACGCAGATGCGCCTGGCCGGGAAACTGGCGAGGTTGCGTGGGGTGTTGGTTGGGGATGTCGCGGGGGTGGATGTCGAGGCGTTGAACCGTTTGCTCAAGCAGACGTTCGAGCCGTTACGGATTCCGGTGTTGTCGGGGTGGCGCAGCGGGCATTGTGATCCGAATCTGACGCTGCCGATGGGCGCGCTGGTAAGGCTGGATGCCGGGAAGAAGGAATTGATGCTGGAGCAGGATGTGGTGATCAAGGCTTAGAAATAAGTCGCCTGACAGTCAGTCTTCGGGAGCAAGCCCCCTCCCACATTCGACCGTGTTCTTATGCTGAAACTCGATCAACTGTGGGAGCGGGCTTGCTCGCGAAGGCGTCAGTCGCCATACAACCGAGCCACTACTGGGTACGCAAGCTCTCAAGCAGCTTATGCGTCGGATACCCATCCGCCGGCCAGCCAAACGACTGCTGCGCACTGCGGATCGCCTTACGCGTGTTAGCGCCGATAATCCCGTCCGCCGTGCCCGCATCAAAGTTGCGCGCGCTCAACAGGTTCTGCAGTTCAATGCGCTCGCTGCGGCTGAGCGGCATGTCATCTTTCGGCCAGGTGCCGTTAATCAGACCACCGCCACTGAAGCGCTCAGACAACAAACCGACCGCCAACGCATACGACGAAGAGTTGTTGTATTTGAGGATCGCGCGGAAGTTATCCAGCACCAGGAACGCCGGGCCACGATAACCGGCCGGCAGCAGCAGGGCGGCGGACAGTTGCTCGGAGCCCGCCGGAGCCTGACCGCCATTCGGCAGAATCACACCCAGTTGGCGCCATTCAGCAACGCTTTTGCGCATCACACCGTCAGCCAGTGTGTAGTTGAAACCGCTCGGCAGTTGCACCTCGAAACCCCACGGCTGACCCCGCTGCCAGCCGGAGCTTTGCAGGTAGTGCGCGGTCGAGGCCAGCGCATCGGCCGGGCTGCCCCAGATGTCGCGGCGACCATCACCGTCAAAATCCACGGCGTGCGTGTTGTAGGTAGTCGGAATGAACTGGGTCTGACCCATCGCGCCAGCCCAGGAGCCAAGCATCTTCTCCGGCGTGATATCGCCCTGTTGCAGGATCTGCAGCGCGGCAATCAATTGCGCATGGGCAAAACCAGGACGGCGACCTTCGTAGGCGAGGGTGGCCAGCGAATTGATCACTGACTTTGTGCCCTGGAACTGGCCGAAGTTACTTTCCATGCCCCACACCGACACCAGCGCCTGACGGTCGACGCCGTAACGCTGTTCGATGCTTTGCAGAATGTCGGCGTACTGATTGATCAGCGCCTGACCTTTGCGTACGCGCAGCGGCGACAGCGCGCCATCGAGGTATTCCCACACCGGGCGGGAGAACTCCGGCTGGCTGCGGTCAGCGCGGATGATGCTCGCGTCGAAGCTGACGTTGGCAAATGCGCGATCAAACAGCTCAGGGCTGACGCCGGCGGCCAAGGCATCCTTACGGAAGCCTGCTTGCCATTCGGCAAAGGTCTGGGTCGGCTGAAGATCGAGAGGGTCGGCGGACGGCACTACCGGCGGGATGATCGCTGGGGCCGTGGCGACAGGGGCAGCTTGAAGAGGTTGCGCATCGGCGGCGGTGGGTTTTTCCGCGCAGGCGACAAGCAGGATGAAGCTGGAGGCAGCGATCAATTGGCGAACAGGCCAACGATGGGAAAGACTTAGGGGCATGCACAGTTCCAGGGGAAACGAGTCAAGTGCAGACCTTAACATGAGCAGGGGGTACTGCGCTTTAAGCAGCCAGAAAGTAAGAAGCCTCCCAGCTGTCAGACTGGAAGGCTTCGCGGCGGTAGCTGCCTTTACCCTTGGTTGGTCGTTCCTGGCGACTGCGGAACAGGGGCTGGGCGACGATGGATTTGGCCTTGTTGGGGCCATGCTTTGCTGGCTTTTTGCTCATGAGGGTTCTCTCATTGGGGTGGGTTGTGCGGGGGAAATAATCTGCCGATGTTGGGCGTCTGTCTATAGGGCAAATGTGGGCGCGCATTGTAGGAAACAAGAGCAAAAGATCGCAGCGTGCCGCAGCTCCTACAAGGATCGGTGTAGGAGCTGCCGAAGGCTGCGATCTTTTGATCTTATTCGGCAGGCAGAGTCAGACGCTGCCCAGCCATCAACAACGCCAGCCGGCTCAAGCTCATCCACGGCGAACCCGCCGCCTGGCCCTTGATCTGCGCATCAATGCGCTGAGCTTCCAGCAACAACTGCGCCCAGCGTTGCGCCGTGTAGCGTTGCAAGGCTTTGCTCATCAGCGGTTTGCGCTTGTCCCAGACCGGCGGTTTCGCCTGACTGAAGCACTTGTCCAGCGGCGTGCCCTGGCTGTACTGCAGCGAGATATTGGCCAGCAGGCGCAACTCCCGCGCCAGAGCCCAGAGAATCACCGGCGGCTCGACACCTTCACCGCGCAAGCCTTCGAGCATGCGCAGCGCATGCGCCGGTTCGCCGTTGAGCACAGCGTCGGTCAGGCCGAATACGTCAAACCGTGCGCTGTCGGCCACAGCGGCCTGCACGGTTTCAACGGTGATCTGTCCGCCTTCCGCCATCAGCTTGAGCTTTTCGATTTCCTGCGCGGCGGCGAGCAAGTTGCCCTCGACACGCGCGGCAATCAATTCGACCGCGTCCTGACTGGCCGACAACCCGGCCTGCGACAGACGCTGACGAATCCAGCTCGGCAGTTGACTGGCATCCACCGGCCAGATCTGAATGAACTGGGTCTGCTGGCCTTCAACCAGCGCCTTGCCCCACTTGGTTTTCTGCGCGCTGCCATCGAGCTTGGGCAAGCTGATCAGCAGCACCGTGTCTTCAGCGGGGCGCGAGCAATATTCGATGAAAGCGGCAGCGCCTTTGTCACCGGGTTTGCCCGAGGGCAGACGCAGTTCCAGCAGGCGTTTTTCCGCGAACAACGACATGCTGGCACCGGCCTGCAGCAACGTACCCCAATCGAAATTGGCGTCGGCGGCAAAGACCTGGCGTTCGTCGAAACCTTGCTCGCGGGCAGCACGGCGGATGGCGTCGGCGGCTTCCTGACACAGCAGCGGGTCATCGCCGCTGATGATGTAGATCGGCGCGAGGGCGCCTTGCAGGTGTTTACCGAGTTGGGCGGGGGCGAGCTTCATAAGAAAGGTCGAACGGGGCGCCTGAGCGCCCCGAACATCTTACTGCTGCGGTACTTCGAGCGGCGACTGACGCGGGGTTTCCGCTTCAGCTTTCTGCGCCGCTTCCAGGGCCTGGGCTTCTGCCTTGGCGCGGGCATCGGCGGTCGCCTGCAGTTGATCCAGTTGCGCCGGAGTCAGCTGTTGCAGACGCAGCATCATGCGCTGTACCAGTTCGCGACGGGTTTCGCGACGGGCGTCGTTGGCTTCCTGATCGGAACCGACGAGGTTGTTGCCGTCGTGAATGAACACCTTCTGCACTTCAAGCTTGTCGCTCAGCAGGTTCAGGTTGTTGGCGCCGAGAATGTCGTAGCTGAGCACGGTGCTCACCTGATATTCGCCGGTGGTGCCGTTACCCGAGTAGCTGAGGATGCGCTGGTTTTCCTGCTCGTTGGACAGGAACAGCTTGTACGGCGCGCCGGAAACTACTTTCACGCCGCTGGATTCCAGTACCTGGCGCAGTTGCGTCACGGTTTCGCCGTAAGCGTTACGGGCGCTCAGGTCGAGCTCCTTGATCGCCAGTTCATTGGTGCCGGTACCGCGCAGCTGGAAACCGCAGGCGCTCAACAGAACGGCGAGGCCCATCACCAGCAGATTGCGTTTGATCATTGTGTTGCTCCCCTTGAAACCAGGTGGGCCGACCGTGCGGCCCGAAAGGTTTTACTTGGCGTCAGGCGAACCTGACGCCCGATCCAATTAGCTGGCGACGATGTTGACCAGTTTCCCCGGCACAACGATCACTTTACGAATAGTCAGACCGTCGACGAAACGCAGAACGTTTTCGTTGCCACGGGCTGCCGCTTCAACTTCTTCACGGGTGGCGCTGGCCGGCATTTCGATCTGGCCGCGCAGCTTGCCGTTGACCTGGATCACCAGGGTCAGGCTGTCCTGCACCAGCGCGCTTTCGTCCACGGCTGGCCAACCGGCGTCGATCACTGCATCGGCGTGACCCAGTTGATTCCACAGTTCGTGGCTGATGTGCGGGGTGATCGGTGCCAGCAACAGCGTTACGGCTTCCAGACCTTCGTGAACCAGAGCGCGATCCTGTTCGGTGCCTTGTGCGGCTTTTTCCAGCACGTTCATCAGCGTCATCACCTGAGCGATGGCGGTGTTGAATTTGTGGTTCTGGCCGACGTCGTGGCTGGCTTGCTTGATGGCCACGTGGATCGAACGGCGAACGGCTTTCTGCTCGTCATTCAGGCTGGCGATGTCGAGCTTGCCCGGCAAGCCCTGACCAACGTGGGCTTGCGCCAGACGCCAGACGCGCTTGAGGAAACGGTGCGAACCTTCGACGCCGGAGTCCGACCATTCGGCGCTCATGTCAGGCGGCGAGGCGAACATCATGAACAGGCGGCAGGTGTCGGCGCCGAACTGATCGATCATCGACTGAGGGTCGACGCCGTTGTTCTTCGACTTGGCCATCTTCTCGGTGCCACCGATTTCCACCGGCAGACCGTCGGATTTCAGCTTGGCGCTGATGACCTTGGCTTTGCTGTCACGCTCGAGTTCTACGTCCGCCGGGTTGAACCAGGTGTAAGCACCGTTGGCTTCGCGACGATAGTAGGTTTCGGCGATCACCATGCCTTGGGTCAGCAGGTTCTTGAACGGTTCGTTGGAGCTCACCAGACCTTCATCGCGCATCAGCTTGTGGAAGAAGCGCGCGTAGAGCAGGTGAAGAATCGCGTGTTCGATACCGCCGATGTACTGATCGACCGGCAGCCAGTGATCAGCTGCGGATTTTTCCACCAGACCGCCTTCAAAGTGCGGCGAGGCGTAACGGGCGTAGTACCACGACGACTCGACGAAGGTGTCCATGGTGTCGGTTTCACGCTTGGCAGGCTGACCGCATTTCGGGCAGCTGCATTCGTAAAACTCAGGCATGCGCGCCAGCGGCGAACCAGCGCCGTCCGGCACCACGTCTTCCGGCAGAACGACAGGCAGTTGATCTTCCGGCACCGGCACGTCACCGCACGCATCGCAGTGGATGATCGGGATCGGGCAGCCCCAGTAGCGCTGACGGCTGATGCCCCAGTCGCGCAGGCGGAACTGAGTACGCGAGGCGCCCAGTTCTTTCTTGATCAGGGCGACTTCCATGGCGTCGAACGCGCCAGCGAAGTCCAGACCGTCGAACTCGCCGGAGTTGATCAGTGTGCCGTGCTCGCCGTAGGCGTCTTGCCACGGCGCAGGGTTGCTGTCGCCAGAGCTGGTACGCACGACCGATTTAACCGGCAGGTTGTACTTGTGAGCGAATTCGAAATCGCGCTCGTCGTGCGCTGGTACCGCCATCACAGCACCGTCGCCGTAGTGCATCAGCACATAGTTGGCGACCCACACCGGCAGTTTTTCGCCAGTCAGCGGGTGCTCGACGAACAGGCCGGTCGGCAGGCCTTTCTTCTCTTGCGTGGCGACGTCGGCTTCAGCGACGCTGCCGCCCTTGCATTCAGCGATGAACGCTTGCAGCTCAGGGTTGTTTTTCGCGGCCAGGGTGGCCAGTGGGTGCTCGGCAGCCACGGCGACATAGGTTGCGCCCATCAGGGTGTCCGGACGGGTAGTGAAGACTTTGAGGGTGCCGGCTTCGCCGATCGAATCGACGTTGTACGGGAACTGCACTTCCATGCCGCGGGATTTGCCGATCCAGTTGCGCTGCATGGTCTTGACCTGTTCAGGCCAGCCAGTCAGTTCGTCGAGGCTCTCCAGCAGCTCATCCGCGTAGGCGGTGATCTTGAAGTAGTACATCGGGATTTCGCGCTTTTCGATCAGCGCGCCGGAACGCCAGCCACGACCGTCGATCACCTGTTCGTTAGCGAGAACGGTCTGGTCGATCGGATCCCAGTTCACGGTGCCGTTTTTACGGTAGATCACACCTTTTTCGAACAGGCGAGTGAACAGCCATTGTTCCCAACGGTAGTAATCCGGCTTGCAGGTGGTGACTTCGCGCGACCAGTCGACCGCCAGACCCAGGCTGCGCAGCTGGGTTTTCATGTAGGCGATGTTTTCGTAGGTCCACTTGGCCGGGGCTACGTTGTTCTTCATTGCGGCGTTTTCTGCCGGCATGCCGAAAGCGTCCCAACCCATCGGTTGCAGAACGTTCTTGCCGAGCATGCGCTGGTAGCGGGAGATCACGTCGCCGATGGTGTAGTTGCGCACGTGCCCCATGTGTAGCTTGCCGCTGGGGTAAGGGAACATCGACAGGCAGTAGAAAGTCTCCTTGCCTGGCTGTTCACTGACTTCAAAGGACTTTTGCTCATCCCAGAACGACTGGGCGGCGGCTTCAATTTCACGGGGCTGATATTGTTCGTGCATGGCTACTTTTGTACTGGATAGGGGTGGCCTAATCCTCTTCAACGCAGGTTCCGGGGTTGGCCCGGACGAGCTGGAAGTGGAATTACAGGAAGCGCCGTAGCATACATGACCGCGCTTGGCCTAGGGAAACCCTGATTACAGCTACATGTCCCGCAATACTTGCGTCGGGGCCGTTGGTCGCGGCGTACAGCCGGTTTGTGCAGCGAAGCTAAGCTCTAACTGGGGAGTGAGTCTTATCTTCAATGAGGTGAGGGATGGTGGAGCAACGGCAAAAAAACGTGAATAAACCCGAGTTGTACGAGAGGTTGATCGACCGTCTGGGTATGGCCCTGGACGCAGTAAAAACCGCTGACCGGCTGCGCGACGAGCGCCCCCTGGAACTGGAATTGCGTGGCTTGAGCCCCGCTGAGTTCAAACTGGTCAAGGCCTATCTGGATCGCAGTGAGCGTGAAACGCACGGCTGCCTGTCACAAGCAGTGAAGCAGCTCGATGCAGCACATTCGGCCAAGGTCATCTGGCTCAAGGACAAGGCGCCCGGCAGAGACACCGTCAAAGTACGGGCTATGCAGGCCAAGTAAGCGCATGGCAGGTCAAGAAACGGATCTTTTTCAACGGGATCCCACCTACTGGTTGTAACGCGTTATTAACACTCTTAGGCTTCGGGCATCTTTGGAGATGCCCGATGCCCTTTCGCTATTTCATCAAACAACTTCTATTGCCGCCCGGCATTCTTTTGCTGCTGTTGCTGGCTGCGTGGTGGCTGCGCCGCTCGCGACCGCGACTGGCTGGGTTGTGCTTTGCCATTGGTTTTGGCGGGTTCTGGCTGATGAGCCTGCCGGTGGTTGTGCAATGGGGCGCCAAGGCGCTGGAGCGTGAGCCGCCGCTTGCGCGTGAGGAATGGGCGACACTGGCGCAACGGGCTGACGCGATTGTGGTGTTGGGCTCCGGACGTGAGCGTGGCGATCTGGCCTGGGGCGAAGACCAGCCAACCGGCGTCGGGCTTGAACGTCAGCGTTATGCGGCGCGCCTGGCCAAGGCGTCAGGCTTGCCGATTTTGACTTCAGGCGGCCTGCATTACGGCACGCCGCCGACCGAGGCGAAGTTGATGGCCGATTCGCTGCGTGATGACTTCGGCGTGACCGTGCGTTGGCAGGAAGGGGCAAGCCGTACGACGTGGGAGAACGCCAAATTCAGCGCCGACATTCTATTGCCGCAAGGGATCAAGCGCGTGGTCGTGGTGACGCAGGCGTGGCACATGCCGCGCTCGGTATGGAGTTTTGAACAGGCAGGATTTGAAGTGGTGCCGGCGCCGGTGGGCTTTTTGGGCACTGATAACGCGAGACCGTTTGGTGGCTGGTTGCCGGAATTCAAATCGATCTGGCAGAGCGGGCAGTTGCTGAATGAAGCGGTGGGGCAGGTGGGGTATTCGCTGTTTTACCGCTGAAGATCAAAAGATCGCAGCCTGCGGCAGCTCCTACGAGGGTTGAATACAAATCCCCTGTAGGAGCTGCCGAAGGCTGCGATCTTTTGCTTTAAAGGGTTTTTGAGATTCGGCTAGCCATCAGTGCCCAGCCAAACAGCAGCAAACACAAAATCATCAGCGGCCACGAGCGGTATTGCAGATACGGCGTCAGGTTGTGCATCGGCACCACTTCGCCGTACAGCACACCCTGTTCAAACTGCGGAATCTGCTCGGTGATCTGCCCGAACGGGTTGATCAAACCGGTCACGCCATTGTTGGTCGCGCGGATCATCCAGCGACCCGCTTCCAGTGCGCGCATCTGCGCCATCTGCAGATGCTGCAGCGGGCCGATCGAGGTGCCGAACCAGGTGTCGTTGCTGATCGTCAGCAGCAAATCACTGCGCGCCGACAGGCCGGCAGCGAAGTCCGGGTACACCACTTCGTAGCAGATGAACGGCGCAATCTGATAACCCTTGGCTTGCAGCAACGCCTGATCGGCCGGGCCACGGGCGAAGTCAGACATCGGCAAATCAAAGAACGCGATCAAGCCACGCAGGACATCCTGCAATGGCACGTACTCGCCGAACGGCACCAGTTTCTGCTTCAGGTAAGTGCCATCGCCTTCGCCGACCACGGTGATGCCGTTGAAGAAGCGTTTTTCGTGACGAACCATCTCGCGGATCGGCACGCCGGTAATCAATGCGGATTTACGCTCGGCGGCGAAGTTGCCCATCATGCTCAGGTAGCCTTCGGCAGATTCCTTGAGCACCGGCACAGCGGTTTCCGGCCAGATCAGCAGATCCACCGGTTTCGAGCGGAAACTCAGATCACGGTACAACGCCAACTGTGCGTTGAGCTCGGCCGGATCCCATTTCATGCTTTGCGCGACGTTGCCCTGAATCGCAGCAACGCTCAAAGGCGCGCCCGACGGACTCGTCCAGGCGTGACCCTTAAGCGCGAAACCCGCCACCCAAGGTCCGACCAACAGCACCAGACCGGCGACGACAAAAGCTTTGCGGCGGCTTTGCAGCAAACGCGGCGCGTTGTAGATCAGCGCAGCGGTCAGTGCCAGTACGAACCCCACCAGCCACATGCCACCGACCGGCGCGAGCCCCGCTAGCGGGCCGTCGAGCTGGCTGTAACCCGAGTACAACCACGGGAAACCAGTCAGGAACCAGCCACGAAACATTTCCTGACCAACCCACAGCGCAGCAAACGCGAGGGCGTCGGCCAGCGGTGCTTCGTTGCGACGCAACCAGCGCGCCCAAATCCAGGCGGGCAGGGCGAAGAACCAGGCAATCGCGGCGGTAAACAGCAGCATCAGGAACCCGGCCAGCAGCACCGAAGCGCCGCCGAAATGGTGGATGCTGTAATAGATCCAACTGGTGCCGGCGCCGAACAGGCCGAAACCGAAGCACCAGCCACGGCCCAGCGCCTGACGTGGGCTTAGCTCGCGCAGACCGGCGTAGAATAAGCCGACTGCGAGCAAGGCCAGCGGCCAGATGTTGAAAGGCGCCAGAGCGAAGGTGGTGATTGCACCGGCCGCCACGGCCAGCAGGTTACCGGGCCAGCCGGGGCGGGTTGTCCAGCGCATTTCAATCCTTAGAGGTATTACCGGGCGATTGGCGTGAGTCGCAGCAAATGAATCCGACGGCTGTCGGCGTTCAGGATGCGGAAACGATAGGCGCCGATTTCAGTGATTTCGTTGCGTTTTGGCAAGTGCCCGAACGCGCTCATCACCAGACCGCCGACAGTGTCGAACTCGTCGTCGGAGAATTCACTGTCGAAGAACTCGTTGAAGTTCTCGATCGGCGTCAGGGCCTTGATCAGGAAATCACCACTTGGCAGCGGCTTGATGTAGCTGTCTTCTTCGACGTCGTGCTCGTCTTCGATGTCGCCGACGATCTGTTCCAGCACGTCTTCGATGGTCACCAGACCGGCCACGCCGCCGTATTCGTCGATGACGATGGCCATGTGGTTGTGGTTGGCGCGGAATTCACGCAGCAACACATTCAGACGCTTGGACTCCGGCACGAACGTGGCCGGGCGCAGCAGATCCTTGATGTTGAAGCTGTCGCCGTTTTCCTTGAGGATCAGCGGCAGCAGATCCTTGGCCAGCAGCACGCCCATCACGTCGTCATGGCTTTCGCCGATGACCGGGTAGCGCGAGTGGGCCGAGTCGACCACGGCCGGGAGGAATTCACGGGGTGTCTGGGTCGCCTTGATGCTGATCATCTGCGAGCGCGGCACCATGATGTCGCGTACTTGCAGGTCAGCCACCTGAATGGCGCCTTCGACGATGGCCAGCGCTTCGCTGTCCAGCAGTTTGTTCTGATGTGCATCACGCAGCAGCTCGAGGAGCTCCTGACGGTTCTTCGGCTCGTGGGCAAAAGCCTGGGTGAGTTTACCCAGCCATGACTTCTGCCCGTTGCTCGATCGATCTTCGCTCATAGCGATTACTCTGAATCCTTTGTTGTAACGATAGGGGATGTTTCGGTTTCGTCGTCCGCGTACGGATCGGGATAGCCCAATTCGGCAAGCAACTCGCGTTCCAGTGCTTCCATTTCTTCGGCTTCGTCGTCATCTATATGGTCGTAACCAAGCAGATGCAAGCAGCCGTGAATGACCAGATGCGCCCAGTGGGCCTTTAGTTCCTTGCCTTGCTCGGCGGCTTCGCGCTCAACCACCGCCACGCAGATCACCAGATCGCCGAGCAACGGGATGTCGAGAAACTCGTCGGGCACGTCAGCGGGGAACGACAGGACGTTGGTCGCGTAATCCTTTTGGCGCCAGGTGTGGTTGAGCTCGCGGCCTTCTTCCTCGTCGACCAGACGAATGGTCATTTCCGAGTCAGCGGTGCGCTGGCGCAGGGCCAGTTCGCACCACAGACGGAAGTCGGCTTCACTCGGCGCGCTCGCTTCAGTCGCGATTTGCAGGTCTAGCTCAAGCATTTCGCGAGGTGTCCTTGGGTGCTTCGTCACGGTTTTCGAAGCGCTCGTAGGCTTCGACAATCCGCTGTACCAAAGGATGGCGCACGACGTCTTTCGGCTGGAAGTGCGTGAAGCTGATGCCTGGCACGTCTTTGAGCACTTCGATCACATGGTGCAGACCCGATTTGGTGCCTTTCGGCAGGTCGACCTGGGTGATGTCACCGGTGATGACCGCCGTAGAACCAAAGCCGATCCGCGTGAGGAACATTTTCATCTGTTCAACGGTGGTGTTCTGGCTCTCGTCGAGAATGATGAAGCTGTTGTTCAGCGTACGACCGCGCATGTAGGCCAGAGGCGCAACTTCAATCACCTGGCGTTCGATCAGCTTGGCGACGTATTCGAAACCGAGCATCTCGTAGAGCGCGTCGTAGAGCGGGCGCAAATACGGGTCGATCTTCTGCGACAGGTCGCCGGGCAGGAAGCCGAGTTTTTCACCCGCTTCAACCGCCGGACGCACCAGCAGGATGCGGCGGATCTGCTCACGTTCCAGTGCATCAACAGCGCAAGCCACTGCCAGATAGGTCTTGCCGGTACCGGCCGGGCCAATGCCGAAGTTGATGTCGTTACCGAGGATTTCCTTCACGTAGCGCAGCTGATTCAAGCCGCGCGGGCGAATCATGCCTTTCTTGGTGCGCAGGGCAACGGAGGCTTCGGCGGGGGCGTGATTGTCCAGCTCGACCACGGCCGATTCCTGCAGGAACAGGTGCACCGTATCTGGCGACAGCTCTGAACCTTTGGTTTCCCGGTACAGGCGACGAATCAGATTTTCCGCAGACGTGGTGTGTTTGGGGTCGCCGATCAGCTCGAACTGGTTTCCGCGGTTGCGGATCTCGATCGTCAGGCGCTGTTCGATCAAGCGCAAATGCTCGTCGAATTGCCCGCACAGATTGGCGAAGCGGCGAGCCTCAAAGGGCTCGAGGATAAAACGATGTGGTTCTATGGGTGCGTTCAAGGTCGTATTTAGCCGCCCTGGGGCAATTAAGATGAAATCAAGGATAACGCCAGAGGCTTGGGTGCGAAAGCTCTTAAATACTCCAAAACCAAACACCGGCCTGTAGGAGCAAAGCTTGCTCGCGATGAACGGTCGCGCGGTCTGTTAGACAGATCGCGGCGCGGCCATCGCGGGCAAGCCTTGCTCCTACGGTTTTGTGTTGATTATTGGATCAACGAGCCGCGCAGCGAGTGCGGTTGGGCGGCATCGATGTGCACATCAGCAAACTGGCCGATCAGGGTTGGATTGTCGCAGCGGAAGTTGACGATACGATTATTCTCGGTGCGGCCTTGCAGCTCGCCCGGGTCTTTCTTCGAATAATCGGTCACCAGAATCCGTTGCGTCGAGCCGACCATTTGTCGGCTGATCTCGAAACCTTGCTGATTCAGGCGATGTTGCAGCGCGTTCAAGCGCTCCTTTTTCAACTCTTCCGGCGTCTCGTCAGCCAGATCGGCGGCCGGAGTGCCCGGACGTTGGCTGTAAACGAACGAGTAGGAAAAGTCGAAACCGACGTCGGCAATCAGCTTCATGGTCTGTTCGAAATCTTTCTCGGTCTCGCCGGGGAAACCGACGATGAAGTCCGAGCTGATGCAGATCCCCGGCACCGCCGCACGCAATTTGCGCAGCTTGGATTTGTACTCCAGCGCGGTGTGGTTGCGCTTCATCGCCGCGAGAATCCGGTCGGAGCCCGATTGCACCGGCAAGTGCAGATGCTTCACCAGTTCCGGCACGTCGGCGTGAGCCTGAATCAGGCTGTCGGAGAATTCCAGCGGGTGCGAAGTGGTGTAGCGAATGCGGTCGATGCCATCAATCGCGGCGACTACGCGAATCAGTTCAGCAAGATCAGCCAGACGACCGTCATGGGTCGTACCGCGATAACCGTTAACGTTCTGCCCCAGCAGCGTCACTTCACGCACGCCGTTTTCGGCGAGGTGGATGACCTCAGCGATCACGTCATCGAACGGCCGGCTGACTTCTTCGCCACGGGTGTACGGCACCACGCAGAACGTGCAGTACTTGCTGCAGCCTTCCATCACCGACACATAAGCGCTCGGGCCATCGATGCGCGGCTCGGGCAAATGGTCGAATTTTTCGATTTCCGGGAACGACACGTCGACCTGCGGCAGCTTGGTGATGCGCGCGGCGTCGATCATTTCCGGCAGACGGTGCAGGGTCTGCGGGCCGAAGACAACGTCAACGTACGGCGCGCGATCACGGATCGCCGCGCCTTCCTGGCTGGCCACGCAACCGCCGACGGCGATCACCATGTCCGGGTTGGCCAGTTTCAGTTCGCGCCAGCGGCCGAGCTGCGAATACACGCGATCTTGCGCGCGCTCGCGGATCGAGCAGGTGTTGAGCAGAATCACGTCGGCGTCTTCCGCGCGCGCGGTGACTTCCAGGGCCTGATGTTCACCCAACAGATCGACCATGCGCGAGCTGTCGTACTCGTTCATCTGGCAACCGTGGGTTTCGATGTAAAGCTTCTTGGCCATGGATTCGGGTCGTCACGTGATTCAAAGAACCCGGCATTATAGGGAACAAGCCCTCAGGTTCCTACCGCTGTGCGTCTGGTGGCTATGCTATAGTTTGCGCCCTCATTTTTATCCCCGATGTTATCCCCCCGCCATGACCAAACGCGAAGCTCCAATCTATAAGGTGATTTTCCTCAACCAGGGCCAGGTGTTCGAAATGTACGCCAAGCAGATCTATCAAAGTGATCTGTGGGGTTTTCTGGAAGTGGAAGAGTTCGTCTTTGGCGAGCGCACGCAAGTGGTCGTCGACCCGAGCGAAGAAAAGCTCAAGGCGCAGTTCGAAGGCGTGGTTCGCAGTTTTGTGCCGATGCATTCGATTGTGCGCATCGACGAAGTGGAACGTCTGGGCACCCCGAAAATCAGCGAAGCCCGTGGTGCGGTCGGCAATGTGATGCCGTTCCCGATGCCGATGCCTGAGAAGTAACAACAGATCCTGGATTGATCGTTCCCACGCTCTGCGTGGGAATGCCGCCTTCGACGCTCTGCGTCGGTGACGCGGAGCGTCACGGGATGAATTCCCACGCAGAGCGTGGGAACTATCGGCGGTCAGGGAAGAGGTGAGAAAGGCGTACGCCCATCGGCGCTCTGCAGTTCCATCAGGTATTTACGGAAAATTTGCCCAAGCACCTGCGTGGCAGTCTCAAGGTCTTCGCGGGACATCTTTTCGGACACTTCGTCGGCCGTATCCAGCGCATCTTCCGCGCCGTTGACCGCAGCCATCTTCAAAACGATATACGCCTGAATGTTGTTGGCCTGCACGCCTTCACCGTGGAAGAACATCGTGCCGAGTTTGAACTGCGCCTGAGCGTGGCCTTGCAACGAGGCTTTTTCGAAGTAGCTCAGGGCTTGATTGAGGTCGCGCGGCGCATTTTTGCCGTCGTAGTAGAACTCACCCAACTCGTATTGCGCTTGCGCATCCCCTTCGTCCGCCGCTTTCTGGCAGGCGGCCAGTGCCTGCGTGACGTCTTGCGGCTGAGTATTGAGGGTGCAACGACCCATCGCCGGGATCAACAACGAGTTGCCGCCTGCTTGTGCATGCGCGAGCAGGGGCTGAAGGAGCAACAGGCAGCCCAAGGCAAGGGTGCGGCCGGTGCGGTTCATGGGAATCGACTTACCTCTGAAGGGCACGCGGACCCATCGAGGGATCCAATAAGCGCGCATTATGAAATAAGCAGGGCCAACCTTACAAAGTCTTTACTCGTTTTTCTGCTGCGCGGGGAATATATCGCCCACTTTAGGGGAGATTTTTAGCAGGAGCATCGGAAAAACAGCGCGGATGTAGGTGAATGCTGACGCTGGCGATAGCCAACGTCAGCGGTACGGCGATTATTTCAGTGCGGCGAAGGCGCGTTCGGCAGCGTCCAGCGTCAGTTGCAACTCGGCTTCGCCGTGAGCGATCGAGGTGAAACCGGCTTCGAAGGCGCTCGGTGCGAGGTACACGCCACCTTCCAGCATCAGGTGGAAGAAGCGACCGAACAGGGCAGCGTCGCTGGCCATCACGTCTTCAAAAGTGACGATGTCGTCGGCGCCGCTGAAGTACAGGCCGAACATGCCGCCCGCCTGGGTGGTCACGAACGGAATACCCGCAGCATCGGCACGCTGTTGCAGACCGTCGAGCAGACGCGTGGTGTAGTCGTTCAACTCGGCGTGGAAACCCGGACGGCTGATCAAACGCAGGGTGGTCAAACCGGCGGCCATGGCCAGCGGGTTACCCGACAACGTGCCGGCCTGATACACCGGGCCCAGCGGCGCGATGCGTTCCATGATTTCGCGCTTACCGCCGAAGCAACCGACCGGCATGCCGCCACCGATGATCTTGCCGAAAGTAGTCAGGTCAGGGTTTACGCCGTAGTAAGCCTGAGCACCGCCGAGGGCAACGCGGAAACCGGTCATCACTTCGTCGAAAATCAGCACCACGCCATGTTTGTCGCACAGCGAACGCAAGCCTTCGAGGAAGCCCGGCGCTGGCGGCACGCAGTTCATGTTGCCGGCTACCGGCTCAACGATGATGCATGCCACTTCGTCGCCCACTTCCGCCAACATCCTTTCAACCGCGTCGATGTCGTTGAACGGCAGGGTCAGGGTGTGTTTGGCGAACGCCGCCGGCACGCCGGCCGAGCTCGGTACGCCTTGGGTCAGCGCGCCGGAACCGGCCTTGACCAGCAGACTGTCGGAGTGACCGTGGTAGCAGCCTTCGAACTTGATGATGCTGTCGCGGCCGGTGTAACCACGGGCCAGACGGATTGCGCTCATGGTCGCTTCAGTACCGGAGCTGACCATGCGCACCATGTCCATCGATGGCACCAGCGAGCAGACCAGGTCGGCCATCTCGGTTTCCATCGCGGTCGGCGCGCCGTACGACAAGCCGTGTTGCAGCTGATTGCGCACCGCGTCGAGCACGTCCGGGTGGCTGTGGCCGAGGATCATCGGGCCCCACGAACCGACGTAATCGACATAACGCTTGTCGTCTTCGTCAGTAACGTAAGCGCCTTCAGCGTGTTTGAAGAACAGCGGGGTGCCGCCAACGCTCTTGAATGCGCGGACTGGCGAGTTCACGCCACCGGGAATGTGTTTCTGGGCGTTGGCAAACAGGGTTTCGGAACGAGACATGATCGGGCTCTCAATCTTCAGGATTTGAACAATTCGTTGAACGCGCGGGCGCGGCGGGTCACTTCGGCGGTGCTCTCTGCACCGAACAAACCGTGAACCACGGCAAGCAGGTCGACCCCGTGGGCTACCAGCGGCGCAGCGTTGTCGAGGCTGATGCCGCCAATCGCGCAGATCGGCAGGTGCAGCGTGCGTTTGGCTTCGTCGAGCAGATCGAGGCTGCAGGTCGGTGCGCCGGGCTTGGTGTTGGAATTGAAGAAGCGACCAAAGGCGACGTAACTCGCGCCTTCTTTGGCGGCTTGTTCGGCCAGCGCGATTTGCGCGTGGCAGGTCGAACCGATGATGGCTTTTGAACCGAGCAGGGCGCGGGTCGGCGACAGCGGGCCGTCGGTCTGGCCGAGGTGCACGCCGACGTTGAGGCGCGCGGCCAGTTCGGCGTCATCGTTGATGATCAGTTGCGTTTTGTAGCGCTCGCACAGATCGCGCAACGCTTCGGCCTCGCGCAGACGGCGGGCCTCGTCGTTGCTCTTGTCGCGGTATTGCAGCAGGGTGACGCCGCCTTCCAGCGCCGCCTCTACATAAGAGAGAAACTTGCCGGCCAGCAATTCGCTGTCGGTAATGGCATACAGGCCACGTAGTTTCATCGGGCAGACCTCACGACGTTACGAGCAGAAATCCAGCGGCAGGCGACGCGGGACGAACTGGCCTTTGCCCAGTTGTTCGGCATCGCGCAGGGTGCGCCAGGTGTAATCAAGTGCACTGCGCACGGCACTGGCGAGGTGTTCGCCTTGCGCCAGTCGACCGGCCAATGCGCTGGCCAGCGTGCAACCGGAACCGTGATAGCTGCCCGGCAGACGCTGGCAGATAAAGGTTTCACGCAGACCGTCGCGGCTGTACACGCGGTTGTGGATTTCAGTTTCGTCGCCATGGCCGCCGGTGATCAGCAGGTTTTTGACGAACGGCAGGAGTTTTTCAGCGCACTCGTCCGCGGTGCCTTCGGGCAGTTCGGCGAGGATGCGCGCTTCAGGAAGGTTAGGGGTGGCAATGATCGACAGCGGCAGCAGACGCTCGCGCATCGCATAGCCGACTTCGTCCTTGCCCAGGCGTCCGCCGCCACCGGCGCGCAGCACCGGGTCGCAGACCACCGGCAAGTGCGGGTGCGCCGAGAGCAGTTCGACAACGGTGTCGACCATTTCCAGCGAACCGAGCATGCCCAGTTTGACCGCAGCGACTTCGGAGTCGTTGAGCACGGCATTGGCTTGAGCCAGTACCCACTCACGGTCGAGGACGCGGAAGTCAGTGACGTTGACGGTGTCTTGCACGGTCAGGGCGGTGACGGCCGGAGCCGCATGGCAACCCTGCGCGAGCAAGGCTTCGATATCTGCCTGCAAGCCGGCGCCACCACTTGGGTCGTGGCCGGAGAGACAGAGGACAACGGGGCGGGAGCTGTAGATATTCATGGTGCGCGAGCTTACCACCAAAGCTGATTTACGGGTGTGGCTGGCGGAGCAAGATCAAAAGATCGCAGCCTTCGGCAGCTCCTACAGGAAAATCCAGATCAATGTAGGAGCTGCCGCAGGCTGCGATCTTTTGATCTACCTGACCAACCCAACAGCTCTAGTCCGCTGCTTTGCTCTGAAACGCCCGTTCTAGAGCCTTTGTAGGAAAAATTTCGATGGTGCTCAATGGCCAGCAGCGGCTATGCTAGTCTGGATCCAAACCAATAACAGGTAATACCGGTTTTACGTCTACTCAAGGAATGGGGGGGCTTCCTGACATAACCGGACGAGCCACGCTGGGGCTTCAATGCGCTATTTGCTGATGTTGCTGTTTTGCTTGCCCCTCATGGCAAGCGCCGTCGAATTCGACGAATTCACCCAGAACCTGCCTTTGGGCCGGTCGCTGCAAGTGTTCGAAGACCCAAGTGGTCAGGCGAGCATTGCCGACGTCCGCGCGCAGGCCGCTGCCGGCAATTTCAAAGCCCATGACAAAGCCACGCTCAATGCCGGTTATTCGCGCTCGGCGTTCTGGCTGAAAATCGATCTGCATTACCGCCCGAGCAACCCCGCCGCCCAGCGTACCTGGTTGCTCGAGCTAGCTTATCCGCCGCTCGATCATCTTGATCTGTATTTGCCCGACGCCAATGGCGACTATCAGCTGATCCGTCAGACCGGCGACGCCTTGCCGTTTGCCAGCCGCGAAATCCGCCAGAACAACTACCTGTTCGATCTCGCCTTCGAACCCGATCAACAACAAACCGTGTACCTGCGACTGGCCAGCCAAGGCTCGATCCAGGCACCGGTGACGTTGTGGTCGAGCACCGCGTACCTCGAAGATCAACCCGTGCGCCTGTATGTGCTCGGCATCATTTATGGCGTGCTGCTGGGAATGGTGGTTTACAACCTGTTCATCTACCTCAGCGTGCGCGACACCAGCTACCTCTATTACATCTTCTATATTGCCTCGTTTGGCCTCTATCAACTGTCGGTCAATGGCGCGGCGGTCGAGTACTTCTGGCCGAACAATCCGTGGTGGGCCAACGCCGCGACCCCGTTCTTCATCGGTTGCGCCGGCCTGTTCGGCAGCCAGTTCGCGCGCAGTTTCCTGCAAACCAAAACCCATAGCCGTGGACTCGATCGCGTCTTGATCGGCCTGATCGCGTTCGGTGCGCTGGTCATCGGTCTGTCCTTGATGACCAGTTACGCCCTGGCCCTGCGCCTGGCGACGACGTTGGCGCTGACCTTCACCGTGGTGATTTTTGCCGCAGGGATTCTGGCCTGGTGGCGCGGTTTGCGGGTGGCGCGGTACTTCATCATTGCCTGGTCGGCGTTTTTGCTCGGCGGTATCGTCAACACGCTGATGGTGCTCGGCCTGCTGCCAAACGTGTTCCTGACCATGTACGCCAGCCAGATCGGTTCGGCCATCGAAGTGGCGCTGCTGTCGCTGGCGCTGGCCGACCGCATCAACGCGATGCGCGAGCAACAGGCGCAGACCCTGTACGACGCCGGGCAGAAACTCGAAGTGCTCAACCAGCAACTGGCCCACAGCAACAAGCTCAAAGATGAATTTCTGGCGACCTTGACCCACGAACTGCGCACACCGATGAACGGGGTGATCGGTTCGCTGGAATTGATGCAGACCGTCGAGATGGATCCGGAGCTGGAGCAATATCAGCAAACCGCCGCCGGTTCCGCGCGGGACATGATGCGCATGGTCAACGGCATCCTCACCCTCACCGAATTGCAGGCTGGCAAGCTCAAGGCCTCGCCGGGCAGTTTCAGTTTGCGTGGCGTGGTCGAATCGTTGCGCGCGCAGTTCGACGGCAACGCGGCGAGCAAGTCGCTGGACTTCAAGGTCGACGTGCTGCCAACCCTGCCGGATCGTCTGCACGGCGACAGCGCCAAACTTGCGCAATGCCTGGAATGCCTGCTGGATAACGCGATCAAGTTCACCCGCGTGGGCGGGCTGGCGCTGCGGGTTACCGGCAAACCGTCGACGGGCAATCGTCTGGCGCTGTCGTTTGCGGTGATCGACACCGGCATCGGTTTCACCGATCTGGGCGAGGCGACGATGTACCAGCGCTTCTTCCAGCTCGACGGTTCGATGACTCGCGAATACGGTGGCCTCGGCGTCGGTCTGGCGATCTGCCGACAATTGGTGGAACTGCTCGGCGGCAAACTCACGCACCGTTCCGAGCCGGGCAGCGGCAGCCGTTTTCAGCTGGATGTCGAATTTGAGTTGCCGGTGGTTGAGACCACGCCGAATCCTGCGCCTGGCGGTGATTGCATTCGCGCGCCGCAGGACTGCACGGTGTTGCTGGTCGACGACAACAGCGTCAACCAACTGGTGATGCGCGGCATGCTGCTCAAGCTCGGTTTCCGCGTGCGCACCGCCGACAGCGGCGCGACGGCGCTGGACTGCCTGCGGCGAGAAACCTTCGACGCGGTGCTGATCGATTGTCAGTTGCCCAGCCACGAAGGCGCGTCATTGTGCTGCCAGATTCACGCGCTGCCGGGCTGCACAAACTTGCCGGTGTTCATGCTCGCATTGAGTGCCGATCGAGAGGTCTGCGCCACGGGCGTCGCGGTCGATTACCTGAACAAACCAGTGAAATTCGAGGATTTGCAGTCGGCGCTGGAGCGTCGAGTGTTGAGCTGCTGATAGGGTAAAAGCGCCGCGAATTCGGCGCCTATGACACTTTGATCGACAGAGAGCCGGTGCTTAACTGGGCTTTCTGGACAGCCAAGGAGCCCGTCATGAACCTGCATCAGTTCGCCGAAACCCACGAAGTCACCAACCAGCCGCCGTCGCTGGACGGCACCAACCTGTACCGCATCGACCTGCCGTTGCAGGAGTGGTCGCGCAGGTTCGGCGCCGGTTGGGCCGAGTCGCGGATCGATGCCTACGGCGCGCTGGCCGGCGGGCCGTTGATGGAAGCCGGGTTCCTCGCTAACCAAAACAAACCCATATTTGTCAGCCATGATCGCTACGGCCATCGTATCGATCTGGTGGAATTTCATCCGGCTTATCACGAGCTGATGCGCACGGCGATCGAGCATGGTTTGCACTCGATGCCGTGGACGCATCCACAGGACGGCGCCCACGTCGCCCGCGCCGCGATGAGTTATCTGCACAGCCAGGCCGAGGCCGGCAGCGGTTGCCCGCTGACCATGACTTTTGCCAGCGTGCCGGCCCTGCGTCTGCAACCGAATCTCGCCGAGCAATGGCTGCCAAAAGTCCTCGCCACGGAATACGACCCACGCAACGTCGGCATGGCGCACAAGGCTGGCGTGACCATCGGCATGGCCATGACTGAGAAACAGGGCGGCACCGACGTGCGCGCCAACACCACCAAGGCTTATCCGGTCGGCGCCAGTGGCCCGGGCGAGGCGTATGAGTTGGTCGGACACAAATGGTTTTGCTCGGCACCGATGTGCGATGCATTCCTCACGCTGGCGCAGACCGACAAGGGTTTGAGCTGCTTCCTGCTGCCGCGCCATCGCCCGGACGACACACGCAATCAGTTCTACATTCAGCGCCTGAAAAACAAGCTCGGCAACCAGTCCAACGCCTCCAGCGAAGTGGAGTTTCGTGGCGCGCTGGCGTGGATGGTCGGCGAAGAAGGGCGCGGCGTACCGACCATTATCGAGATGGTCGCGATGACCCGTTTTGATTGCATGGTCGGTTCCAGTTCGCTGATGCGCCAGGCGCTGACCCAGGCCAGTCATCACTGCGCGCACCGCAAGGTCGGCGGCAAACTGCTCAGCGAGCAGCCACTGATGCAAAACGTGCTGGCCGATCTGGCGCTGGAAAGTGAAGCTGCACTGGCCCTGAGCTTGCGCATGGGCAAGGCGCTGGATCATCTGGACGATCGCCACGAAGCGCAGTTTGCCCGGCTGGTGACGGCAGTGGGCAAATATTGGATCTGTAAACGCGCGCCGGGGATGATCAACGAAGCGGCGGAATGCATGGGCGGCGCCGGGTATGTTGAGGAGAGCATCCTGCCGCGTTTGTACCGCGAGGCGCCGGTGAACTCTACGTGGGAAGGTTCGGGGAATGTGCAATGCCTCGACGTGCTGCGGGCGTTGTCGAAAGAACCGGGCGTGCTGGATGTGTTGTTCAGCGAACTCGGTGATGGCCACGGTGACAAACGCTTGGCCGCGCATATTCAACAGTTGCAGGCGCAGTTCAAGGACACCAGTGACATTCAGTATCGGGCGCGGCAGTTGACTGAGGACATCGCGCTCGGTTTGCAGGCCAAGCTATTGCTGGAGGCCGGGAACTCAGCCGTCAGCGATGCCTTTATTGCCAGCCGCCTGAGCGGTGGTGGCCGCGCCTACGGCGCCTTGCCACGCGGCCTCGACATCGACTCCCTCGTCGCCCGCTCAACCCCACAAATCCTCTGACCCCCCACAAATCCCCTGTAGGAGCTGCCGAAGGCTGCGATCTTTTGATCTTATAAACACCAAGATCAAAACATCGCAGCCTTCGGC
>NZ_JASCPK010000051.1:0-35780 GCF_029959385.1 Pseudomonas sp. PS01303 | reverse complement strand
CTGCGATCTTTTGATCTGTGTTTTTAAGATCAGAATCAAAAGATCGCAGCGTGCCGCAGCTCCTACAATGTATCGCGGGTTGGCAGGGAGCGCCTTAATCAGAAAGGGTTTTCTTGGCTTCCTTGAAGTGCGCATATTCCCTGCGGACAAACGTTTCGAACGCCGTCGGCGCGCGGCCCAATAGAAAGGCCAGCACATTGGAATTACCGACAAAGTCGTGGTTACTGTAATGCCTGGCGATCGCCAGATTCATCCGCAACATATGTTGAAGCGCTTCGGGCTCCAGATTGCCGAAACGTTCGCGGACAAACACCTCGACATCGAAGCGCTCGACCTTGATCTCGCGCCCCACCACTTGCGAAGCAACCGCGCCAATCTCGTGCGCAGTGAACCGTCCGGGGCCGACCAGCTCGTAGGTGGCCCCGCCGTGACGTTTGCGATCAGACAACACCAACGCAACCACGTCGGTAAAGTCCTCCAGATCAACCATCGACTGGCGTCTGTCCAGCGACCACGCCAAGCGGAACACGCCCTCCTCGAACACCGCTTTCAATCGTGTTGGTAGCATGTAATTGGCGGGTTGCAAAATGGTGTATTCGAGTCCTGAGGACAGCAGGTGTTCTTCAATGTCGCGCTTGATTTCATGCTGGATCAAGTCGCTGGCGATGGCGTGCAGCACAGAACTGAACACGAAATGCTCGACGCCCTCTGCTCTGGCGGCATCAATCATGGCGAAGCCCATCGCGCATTCGTCGTGATGCAGCGTCGGGCCGATGTGGTACACGCTTTTGACGCCCTTCATGGCTTGGGCAATAAACGCCGGATCGGCGAGATCGCCTATCCGCACTTGGTGTACGCCGAGCTTGTGCAGTTGCTCGGCGGAGGATTCGGTTCTGACGCAAGCCCGTATTTGATGGCCGGACGCAAGCAGTTTGGGCACCAGCCGTTTGCCCTGGTTACCGTTGGCCGAGGTGATAAGGATCAATGGATTTATCTCCTGAAAGGAATCCATGGCGCGATCGATAGAGAGTTTTCAACGCCACAGGTGAAGTGCGCCCTGCCCTTTGAAGAGCACGGCGCACACCAGGATCAGCTAAGTTTGACGGGGAGTTGCAGGTAAGAGGCGTGTTCACCACCCGTGTGGATCACGTGTTCGCCGCTGTTGGCGCCGGTGTATTCACCGATACCCGGCATCATCGTTCCCATCAAGTTGCGCGAGCTGATGACGAAACGCAGCTGTTCGCCGGGGTAGAACTTGATGCCGAGCGGCAGCAGGTCGATCTCGACATCGACGATCTCGCCCGGAGCGAGTTTTTCAACGCGATCAAAGCTGTGGGCCGGCACGTCTACGCTTGAAAGCGCTTTGTCCAGATGCCGCGCGGAGACACGCAAGCGGCCGTCCGAGCCTTTGTAGCGAAGAATGGTCGCGCCGTGATCGGTGAGATCGTGAATCATCGCGCTGTGATTAGGCGTGGTGAACTGCTGCAGCGGTGTGCCATAGGCATCGAGTTTCTGCACCAGCACAAACAAATCCATGTCGTCGGCGCCTTTGGCTTCTACCCAAAGGTGCGCTTTGGGGTAGCCGACCAGCTCGGTGACCTGATCGAAACGGGTGATAAACGAGACCGCATTCGGGTTGTTGGCAACATCATAGGTCACCGCGACATCGGCCGCCGGTGCGTCGGAGGTCAGCGTGCGCGAGCGACCGTCAAGGTAGAACTTGGTCGATACCGCGCCTTGTGGCGGAAACTCTTCAGCCGCGACGTTAACCTGGTCGCCGCCTTCGAAGTCGTGCACGGCGTAACGCACGCGCGGGGTGGATTCCCAGTCGTTAGCCTGGCCTTTGAGGTAGCGGTCAAAGAAGTGCCGCAAGTCTTCGACGTTCGATTCGTCGTAGTAATCCGGCCACTCTTGAGTGTTGTGGATGCGTAGCCATTTGTCCTGCGAAGCAATTCGTCGCCACCCGCGGAACGTACCGGCGGTGTGCAATGTGTTGGAATAGCTGGCGACAATGTAAGCCGGCACATTGATGCGTTCGAACTCTGGAATCTTGTTTTCCCAAAGTTCGTTCATTAGCGGGTAGCGCGCGGCTTCAGCAAGGATGTCTTCCTTGTTGTTCTTGCCGAAGAAACTGCCGTTCTGCAACAGCCCGGCGAAGGCGAGATCGGGCATGCCGCCACGCAGCACCAGGTCGCGGTACACGTCACTGACGCCTTCCCACGGGTTGATCGCTTTCAGCGCCGCAGGCTGCTCGGCAGCAGCAAACCATTGCGAAACGGCCAGGTACGAGGTGCCGCTCATGCCGACATTGCCGCTGCACCATGACTGCTCCGCGAGCCAGTTAATCAGGTCGTGGCAATCGCGACCGTCCTGACGATCCCAAAGCACGCTGTTGCCTTCGGAATCAACGCAGCCGCGAATGTCCGGGTTGCAGATCGCGTAACCGTTGGCGCACCAATACGCAGGATCCGGCGCTTCGAACTTGGCCAGCCCCGACACGACATTGTTGTTCAAACCGACCAGACCAAACACGCCCATCACACTGACAGAGGTGCCCTGCCCTTTGCCGTAAGGACTCCACGCAATAATCACCGGCACCTTTTCGCTGCCGGCCGGGCGGAACACGTCGACGTAAATCGTCACACCATCGCGCAACTGCACCGCGACGTCCTTCTCGAACACGATGTCGACGGGGATCGGGCGAAACTGCGGGGCGATTTGAAAGCCTTTTTCCAGCGTCCGCGTGCCCGGCTCGAAAGCGGTCAACAAGCCGGTTCGAGCAGGTGGCAGTGGCGTCGACGGTGTGTAGATTTTTTGCGTATCGCTCATGGAGAGACTCCCTTGTCTGGCGCCGGTACTCACCGGGGGCAATTAATTCATTGGTCAATCAAGCTTTAGAAAAACAGCGTGAAACTGGCTTGCAGGTTGAGGGCGTCTTTGACGTCCGGACTGAACGCCGGATGTTCGACGTAACTCAGCCCCGCGCGTACATAAGTGCCGGCGGCAACGCGCATGTTGTAAGCGAGCGTTGTCGATTTCGAGTCGTCGGCATTGGACACATGCAGCGTATCGAGCTTTTTGTTGGCGTCGTCGCTGTAGCTGGTGTAGCCGTACTCCAGCATCACCATGTCGAATGGACGCGAGTCCAACGGCCCTTTGGCAAACACGCGCAAGCCGTAATAAAGGTCAAACAGGTTGCGATCTTCAGGCGCGGTCATCCAGGTAAACCCGGCATACAAGCCACGGGAAGCGATGGCGCTGTCGAATTGGTAAAACTGGTAGTCGCCCAGCACGTAGCCGGCGTAGTTGTCATCACTGCGATCATTGCTGAGGAACTGCGTGTATTCGGACGCGTTATGGATGTAGCCGGCTCGCAGCCATGCGTACGGTGTGCCCGGCGCAGAGGCGCGTTTGTAGCCGAGCTCATCGATGTACAGCGCGCCGGCGTGATCAACGTGCAAGTCGAGCTCACCGGCATGACGGTCGATCTCCGGCCCCATGCCGTCAGGACTGATAGAGCGTTGAACGCCGAATTTGTTATAGAAGTCGCCGTAATTCAGCGTGACGTTGGCTGCCGGGCTGGACACCGGCGCGTGGCTCAACCCCACTTGAAACGGGATCACCGCTTGTAGACCCTGAGTGCCGCCCACCAAGGTGCCACCGGTAAACGGACCAATAAATTCCAGGTCATTGGGCAGCACGCCGATTTTGAATTCGACGGTTTTATCCCACAGGCTCTGGTAGTAGGCGATGCGCGTGTAGCTGAACTTTGACGACGGATTCACTTCATCCCAGCTGGAGTAATAGCTGCCCACTCCAAAAATAAACTGCCCATTGTCGAGGCCGACCCGCCCCAGATCGTAAGTAAATCCGACCAGCAGATTTGACGAATAGGTCGGGCGCTCACCGCCATAAGCCTGCGGTTTGTGACGGTCGTGATCGAGGTAGTTATTGGCGAAGGTGGTCATGTTCAACATGTTGAAACCGATGCCGTAATCAGCGAGATCACTGCGAAAGCCGCCGGCGTCACCGAGGATGCTTTCCGACGGTGGCGGCAGCTCGGTCAATTGTCCGTGTTCAACCAGTGCATCGATCTTCGCGAACTGCTTTTTGCGTTCGATGATGTGGCCCAGTAGTTGGCTGTCGGGCAAGGCTTTTTTTGTAGCCGCCTGATCAAGACTTTTAGCCGGTTGCTTCAATTCCGGGGCAACCTGACCCACAACGTTCTGCGGCGTCGGGTTTGTTTCAGCACGGGCATTCAGCGAGTGAGCCGCCCAGATTGCCAACAGTGCCGCCAGCGTCACGCGGACAAATTCAGGCGCATGCTTACGGATTCGGTTCGTCCCGTTTTGATGGGGCCGCATACAATTTCCTTTTATTCTTATTTTCGGTAGTCATTAGCGTTATAGCCGGCCACGGCGCAGGCACGCACGGTGGCCGTATTGCTTATTTTTACTAGGTGGCTTCAGGCGCGATCACACGCTGCGATTGATCGGGCGATTTGGCAGACAGGCACAACAATCCAAACGCCGCGACCGGGAGTATCGGAAACAGCATCAGGGCTGTGCGGTACGAGCCGCTTTTATCGAACACCATGCCCAACACGAACGGGCCGACAATGGCGCCCAGCAGGGTCACCGAAAAGGCGCTGCCAAAGATCCGCGCATACGCCAATTTGCCAAAGCGGCGGGAAATCAGATAACCGAGAATGTCGATCTCGGCACCCTGGGTCGCGCCAATCAGGAAACTGGCCGCCAGCGCCCAGTGCAGACCGTCCAGCAACATCAGAAAGCCAACTAACTGGCAGGTGAGGAAAATCCCCGCGACGGTTCGGGTGTGCAGATGATCGAGCAAGGCACCGCCAAACAGTCGCCCGAACAACGACCCGGCAGAACCCGCCGCGACAATGCCGGCGATCTGATTGGCGGATGCGCCCCAATCCGAGAGCATTGCCGGCAAGTGCACGCTGGCCCCCACGACGCCAAACAGCACCAGTACAAAGGCCAGCGAATACAGCCAGAAATCACGGGTAGCCATGGCCTCCTGCAACGTCATGCCGATCACCTCCAACTGGCTTTTTTCAGCACGGCGCTCAGACTCCGGAATCGGCCCCTTGTTGTCACGGACAAACACCGCGAGATTGACCAGACCAATCGCCAGCGCAGTAGCCCCGGCTACCAGAAACGCCTCGCGCCAGCCTTTCAAAGCGATGTTCTGCGAAATCAGATACGAGAATGCGCCGGTGCCGACCGCAAGGCCTGACGACGTGATTGCAAAGGCCAATCCCAAGTGTTTATCGAACCAGCGCTGGGTCAAAAACAGGAAGGCCGGATAACTCGCCAGATTGCCGAACGCCACACTCATCGCCGTGATTGCAACGAACGCGGGGAACGAGTGAATGAGCGACAGGCACATGTAGCTGCCGCATCCCAACACCGTACCGACCAACGCGACACGGCGCGCGCCAAAGCGGTCAACGAGAAAGCCAGCCAGCGGCATCACCAGAGCGTTGCAGATCGACGCGACAGAAATGATGATCGCAAAATCGGTACGCGACCAAGCGAACTCGGCGGTCACCGCCTTCATGAACAGGCCCAGCGGAATCAGCAGAATGGCCGGCGACGCGATGCTCATTCCGAGAAAACACCCAACAAGTACTGACCAACGTTTCATCTCTTGTGTCCTTATTATTGTAATGGCACACGCGCTGGAGCTTTAGGTCGACGACGTTACGGATCCGGCTTTTCAGGAGCCTACGTCCAGTCGTGATTTATATCAACAGCAGTTGAGATAAATGGCAAGTGAAAGGATGGACGGAGTGTGGGGATGATCAACACGCCGCATAATGCGTGTACTGATCATTCACCCGGAGGGTCGCTGCAAATGGCAATTGTTCATAAAGCTGCTGAGGCTGGTTTCTCAACAGAAGCCAAAACCTACACGCAGGGGCGCCCGGACTATCCCCGCGAAATACAGACATGGTTTAGAGACGCGCTGAACATTAGCCCTGGATTGGCGGTTATCGATTTAGGCGCCGAAACCGGCAAGCTCACGCGTTTGATGGATTCAATGGGTGTTGATGTGATTGCCGTCGAACCGGTCGCGGCCATGCGTGTCGAGTTTTCCAAGCATTTACCGAGCACCAGAATTGTGGACGGAATGGCCGAATCGATTCCTCTTGAGGACGGAACGGCGCAGGCGCTTATTTGCGCTCAGGCGTTTCACTGGTTCGCGAATGAAACGGCGCTCAGTGAGATTCACCGTGTACTCAAGCCGGGCGGCCGGCTCGGGCTGATCTGGAATGTGCGCGACGAGTCAGTCGACTGGGTGGCCGCCATCACTGAAATCATCACGCCTTACGAAGGCGATACTCCACGCTTTCATACCGGTGACTGGCGCCGACCGTTCAACAACGGCCGTTTCTCGGAGCTCGCATTGACCTGTTTCAATTACACCCATTCAGGCAGCGCCAAGTCTGTGATCCTTGATCGATTTCTCTCAGTCAGCTTCATCGCCGCGCTCCCTGCTGAAGAGAAAGACAGGGTGGCGGAACAACTGATGAATTTGATTCAGACCCACCCGGCGCTACGCGGGCGCGAAACTATCGAGTTTCCCTATAAGACCCACGCGTATGCATGTCGCCGTCTGGATTGAGTCGGTCCGTTTAGATTCGAAACTCCTTTTGTACGGCCTTGTCACTTGCCAACACTTGAGGCACGGTCGATACCACTGACATCTCTGCAAAAGGAATTACGCCATGCCGAAGCTCTATCCCATGAAGGACACCAACGTATATGGAAGTTGCACTGAAACCGATCATTGGATACTCAATCACATATATCATCGCGCTACTTAGTTATTTGATGCTGGGTTCGCGGACTCACACTGAGTCGCTGGCGGATCTTCCCGGATGCGCCTTGGCAGAATTGGATGGCCTGCTTGCAGCAGTTCAGAAAGCCATTGAATCGTGACTAAAGCGGAAGTTGATTTACATCAGTCGACTCAACCATGTTCCTGGCTATCCGATTCATTTCTATTTCATTCCTGTGCATCACTGGGTAGAAGAACTATTCTTGCGAGTCTATAGGCTTCAAGTTGTTTTCTGCCGGTGGCAACGGGCAGCGATCGGAAGCGGACGTTCGCAGGTGACCGCGGCTTTCCGTAAAAAGCCATAATCAAACGTTCCAGAAAGAACTGTGATTCAATCCATACGCGCCTGAAAACGATAATGTGGAAATCAGACAAAAAAAGGCCCATGACAAAACAACTCCATGGGCCAAGGGAGGATCAGGAATTTTTGATCAGAGCCTAAAGTGTCTGACTCCCCACGACCTCACCACCACCGAGTGCCTTGTACAGTGCAATAAGATTGTTGAGGCGCGATAGTTTGGTCTGCACTAACGTCTGCTGAGCACTATAAAAGTTGCGCTGAGCATCCAAAGTATTGAGATAGGTATCTACGCCTTCCTCATAACGCTTTTCCGCCAATCGATAACTTCGCTGATTAGCCCCAACCAGCTGACTTTCGGCCTTCAACTGTGTGTCCAGTGATGCTCGGGCCACCAGAGCGTCGGACACTTCACGGAATGCAACCTGAATCGCTTTCTGGTAGTTGGTGACTTCAATGGATGCATTCACCTCGGCGACGTCAAGATTTGCCTGATTACGTCCCCAGTTGAAAATCGGCAGGTTGAACGATGGGATGAAGCTCCATGCCCCCTGCCCTCCGGCAAACAACTGGCCGAGATCGGAACTAGCCGACCCTGCTGATGCAGTCAGGCTGATGCTCGGAAAAAACGCCGCCCGTGCTGCACCGATATTGGCATTAGCCGCTTTCAAGGCGTGCTCTGCCGCGAGAATATCCGGGCGATAAACCAATAGCGCCGAAGGCAAACCGGGCTGCAGGGTTTCCTCAACGCTTAATGCGTCCAGTTCAATCGCCTTAAAAGATTCGGCGGGTAATGGCTTGCCCACCAGCAGTACCAAGGCAATTTTGTCCTGTTCAACCGCGCGGCTGTAACGTGTTTCACTGGCTTCGGCGATACGCACGGTGCTTTCGGCCTGGCTCAGATCCAGTTCGGTGGCGACGTCCAGACCGTAGCGATTGCGCACCAATTCGTAGCTATCACGCTGGCTGGTCAACGTCTGACGGGCAATCGCTAGCAACTGCTGATCGGCTTGCAATTGGTAGTACGAAGAGGCGACTTCAGCAATCAGCGTCAGCCTGACACTGCGCCGCGCTTCGAACGTACCAAAGTAGCTTTCCAGCGCTTGCTGATCAAGACTGCCAACGCGCCCAAACAGATCCAACTCATAGGCGGTGAAACCGACGCCGACGCTGTATTGATGGGTCGTGCCAGTCGCCCCGCTGGGCGCAACATCACCCGGCAAGCGCGCAGCCGTGCCCGAGCCCGACGCCTCAATGGACGGCAGCAGATCCGAGCGGGCAATCCGGTACTCGGCTCTGGCCTTTTCAATATTCAGCGTTGCCACCTGCAGATCACGATTGTTTTCCAGGGCCTTGCCAATCAACTGGCGCAACGGCTCATCGTGGAAAAACGCTTGCCAGGTCACCCGCTCGGCGCCCGTCGCCGACGCATCCACTGGTGCTGGCCACGTGTCCTCCACCGGCGCCTGCGGACGCTGATATTGCGGGATCAAAGAACATCCCGCCGCACTCGTGAGAATCAACGCGAGCGTGGTATTCAAAGCGAGATTTTTCATGCCTGCTCCTCCGCGATCTGCACCGTCCGAGTCGTGGTTTTTTTCGCGAACAAACGGCAGATCACCACGTAAAACATTGGCACGAAGAAAATCGCCAGGAACGTCGCTGTGATCATCCCGCCGATCACCCCGGTACCGATGGAATGCTGGCTGCCGGCGCCAGCGCCATTGGAAATCGCCAACGGCAACACACCGAGCATGAAAGCCAGCGAGGTCATGATAATCGGGCGCAAACGCAGCCGCGCGGCTTCGACCGCAGCTTCCACCAACGGCTTGCCATGTTCCTCGTGCAACGATTTGGCGAACTCGACAATTAGAATCGCGTTCTTCGCCGACAGCCCCACTGTGGTTAGCAACCCGACCTGAAAGAACACGTCGTTAGACAGCCCACGCATCAAGGTGGCCAACACCGCACCGATGACACCCAGCGGCACCACCATGATCACCGAGACCGGCACCGACCAACTCTCATAAAGCGCAGCCAGACACAAGAACACAATCAAAACGGAAATCGCATACAGCGCCGGCGCCTGCGATCCGGACAGACGTTCCTCGTAGGAAATACCAGTGAATTGAACGCCGATGCCGTCGGGTAGTTGTTTGACTATGCGTTCAACCGCCTGCATAGCGTCCCCTGAGCTGTAGCCATGCGTGGGTTCGCCCATGATCTCCACGGCGGGAATCCCGTTGTAGCGCTCCAGTTTCGGCGAGCCGAACGTCCAGTATCCGCTGGCGAACGTCGAAAACTTCACCATCTCGCCACGGGCATTGCGCACGTACCATTTCTCGAAATCTTCCGGAGAAATGCGCGAACTGATTTCACCCTGTACGTAGACCTTTTTCACTCTGCCCCGATCAATGAAGTCGTTCACATACGCCGAGCCCCACGCCGTACTCATGGTGTTGTTGATGTCGCTGATACTGACTTGCAGTGCCCGTGCCTTTTCGTTGTCGATGACCACTTGATACTGCGGCTCATCGCTCAAGCCGTTGGGACGTACATTCATCAGCACCGGATCTTTGGCGGCCAACTCCAGGAACTGATTGCGCGCGGACATCAGCGCTTCATGGCCGAGTCCCGTGCGATCCTGCAAGAACATGTCGAAGCCTTTGGCGTTACCCATTTCGAGGATCGCCGGCGGCACGATGGCGATGGCAGTGCCGTCCTTGATCTGCGAAATGCGCGCCTGCAAACGCTGGGTGAACGAGAAAATCGAAGTGTCCTCGCCCTTTCGCTCTTCCCATGGTTTCAGGCCAATGAACAACATGCCGGAGTTCTGCCCGCGCCCGGCAAAGTTGAAGCCGTTGACCGTGTAGGCCGACTCAAGGACGTCGCTCTCTTGCGCCATCAGATAACTGCGAATTTCATCCAGCACAGCTTGGGTTCGGCCAGCGCTCGTGTTGGGCGGCATCTGCACTTGAACGACCATGGTGCCCTGATCTTCGTCCGGCAAAAACGCCGTGGGAATCTGCGGAAACAGCCAAGCCATGCCAGCCACGATTGCCAGATAAATCAGCAGGAAAAGGCCTTTGCGCTTGGCGATGGTCGCCACACCGTTTTTGTACTTGTCGGCACCGCGATCAAAGATGCGGTTGAACCAGCCGAAAAAACCTTTTTTGTGATGATGATTGGCGTCGATGGGTTTGAGGATCGTAGCGCACAACGCTGGGGTGAACACCAACGCAACCAATACTGACAGGGCCATCGCCGAGACAATCGTCACCGAAAACTGTCGATAAATAATGCCTGTTGCGCCACCAAAGAACGCCATAGGCACAAATACCGCACTGAGCACCAAAGCAATGCCGACCAGCGCGCCTTGAATTTGCACCATGGATTTACGCGTTGCTTCCTTGGGTGAGGAACCGTCCTCGGACATTACTCGTTCGACGTTCTCCACCACCACAATCGCATCGTCCACCAACAGACCGATCGCCAACACCATGCCAAACATCGTCAGGCTGTTGATGGTGAAACCGAAGGCCGCGAGGATGCCGAAGGTGCCCAGCAGTACCACCGGCACGGCCAGCGTCGGAATCAGCGTGGCGCGGATGTTCTGCATGAACAGGTACATCACCAGGAACACCAGCAGGATGCCTTCGAATAGCGTTTTCACCACTTCGTGAATTGAGGCGCCCACCACCGGCGAGGTGTCATAGGGAAACACCACCTTCAAACCTTTGGGAAAATAAGGCTCCAGTTCCGCTACGGTCTGACGCACGCCTTTGACCGTGTCGAGCAGGTTCGCGCCGGTGGCCAGACGCAATGCCAGCGCGGCAGCAGGTTTGCCGTTGTAGGTGCCGGAGATCGAGAAGTTCTCGGCGCCCAGCCCGACTGTGGCGACGTCTTTGATACGTACTTGCGAGCCGTCCGGATTGACCTTGAGCAGGATCTCGCGAAATTCCTCAGCGGTTTTCATCCGCGACTTGCCGAGGATCGTCGCGTTCAGTTGCACGCCTTTATGAGTCGGCAAGCCGCCAAGCGAGCCGGAGGAAATCTGTACGTTTTCCGCTTGCACGGCATCGATGACATCTTGGGACGTCAATTGGTAGCTGTTGAGTTTTTGTGGATCGACCCAGATGCGCATCGCGTATTGCGCGCCCAGCATCAGGAAGTCGCCGACGCCTTTGGAGCGGGTGATCGGGTCTTTCATGTTGGAAACGATGTAGTTACCGATATCGAAGTCATCCATCGAGCCGTCTTCGGAATATAACCCGACGATCAGCATGAAATTGACCTGATATTTGGCGACTCGCAGCCCCTGCTTCTGCACTTCTTGCGGCAACAGCGGTGTGGCCAGTTGAAGTTTGTTCTGCACCTGCACCTGAGCGATATCTGCGTTGGTGCCCTGATCGAAGGTCACGATAATGTTGGTGCTGCCATCGCTGTTGCTCTCGGACGAGATGTAGCGCAACCCGTCGAGGTTATTCAGTTGCTGTTCGATCACCTGCACCACGGTGTCTTGCACGGTCTGCGCGGAGGCGCCCGGGTAAGTCACGGTGATGATCACCGCTGGCGCAGCGATGTTCGGGTATTGATTGACCGGCAGTTTAAGGATCGCCAACGCGCCGGCGAGCATGATCACAATAGCGATCACCCACGCGAAAATCGGCCGATTGATAAAGAAGTTAGCCATACGTATTACCTTGAACGTGTGCAGCGCTAGCGCTACTCGGTGGCGCTGACCACAGCGGAGTTGGCGTCGGTATTTTTTGCCGCGACCGGGTTGATCGGCATGCCGGGCCGGGCCCGTTGCACACCCTCGGTGATCACCCGATCACCTGCTTCAAGGCCGGATTCGACCAGCCACTGGTTACCCAAGGTGCGCAGCGTTTTCACTTCACGCAGTTCGGCCTTGTTGTCGGCGTTGACCACCAGTGCAGTGGCCTGTCCTTTCAGGTCGCGGGTGATGCCCTGCTGCGGCACCAGAATCGCCTGCTGGCGCAGGCCCTCGGTCAGGCGCGCATGGACGAACATGCCCGGCAGCAAAATACCGTCGGGATTCGGGAACGCCGCGCGCATAGTCACCGCCCCGGTTCCGGGGTCGACGGTAACTTCGGAAAATTTCAAAGCACCCGGCAACGCGTAGGCAGTGCCGTCTTCGAGCTTGAGCTGGATCTGCACTTGATGCGGCCCGGCCATGGTCATGCGACCCGAGGCCATGTCGCGGCGCAGCTTGAGCATTTCGGTGGAGGCTTGGGTGACGTCGACGTAGATCGGATCGAGCTGATTGATCGACGCCAGCGCATCGGTCTGGCCCGTGGTGACCAAGGCACCTTCGGTGACATTCGAGCGACTGATGCGCCCGCTGATCGGCGCGAGGACGCGGGTGTACTGAAGATTGATTCGAGCCATTTTCAGGTCAGCCTGGGCCTGCTTGAAGCTGGCGTCGGCATCATCGAATTGCTGACGGCTGATCGCTTTGCTGTCCACCAAGCGCTTGTAGCGTTCGGCCAGATTGCGTGTGGTATCGAGGTTGGCTTGGGCCTTTTCGACGGCGGCCTGATAACTGGCAGGGTCGATTTGATACAGCTGCTGACCTTGCTTGACCTGTCCGCCTTCACTGAACAGGCGCTTCTGGATGATGCCGCTGACCTGCGGCCGAACCTCGGCGACACGGTAGGCGCTGGTGCGCCCCGGCAAGTCACTGCTGAGCAGCACGTCTTCACTGTGGAGGGTCACGACCCCGACGTCGGGCACTTTTGCCGCCACGGTTTCCCGAGGTTCCTGGCAGCCCGAGATGATCAACGCAGCCAGCGGCACCGCGCAAGCGAGGCACCGGGTGGGTCTGAAGTTCATTTGATGCTCCTTTGAAAACTCACCGGGCGCTGCGCAGCGAGCGGCTGGCGTCCGGATCGAGAGGATGGCTCACATAACGAGTGACCCGCAATGCGATGCGGTGTATCGTAATGCGATCCGCAATGCGGTGCAAGTACCCACATTGCGGTACAGCACCCTCTACCCTGTAAACTGACGCCTTGTTCCAGCCACCCCCTGACACGTCGGTACCGAGGAAGCGCATGAGTGAGTCGAAAGGAAAAAAAAATGAAATGGACGAAAGTCGCGGCGGCGGGATTCAAGTCATCGCCCGCGCCTGCTCGGTCATGCGTGTGCTCGGCAGCCACCCGCGTGGGCTGAGTCTGGGAGCGATTGCCCAAGAAGTCGGACTGGCGCGGTCAACCGTGCAGCGCATCGTCAGTGCCCTGGAATCGGAATCTATGGTCGAGCCGATCCGTCCCGGCAGCGGGTTTCGCCTTGGCCCGGCCCTAGCCCAACTGATCCATCAAACTCACACCGACATCATCTCGATCGCACGCAAATCGCTGGAAGAGTTGTCGGAACAATTGAACGAAAGCGTCACCCTCTCTTGCATCAGCGGGCAGCAGACCAACGTCATTGACCGGGTCATCGCTGAGCGCGAATTGCGCGTCGTGTTTCCCATGGGCCGTTCGATGCCGATGCACGCCACCGCCGATGGCAAGGCGCTGCTGTCGACCCTGAGCGATGAGCAGATTCTTGAGGTGCTAGGCGATGCACCGGAAAAGCTGACGGACTCGACTCACGGTGTTCAGTCTCTGCTCAAAGAGATGGTGCAGATCCGTGAGAGTGGTTTTGCGGTCGATAACCAGGAACACACCGTTGGCATCAGCGCCTGCAGCATCCTGATCCCGACCTTTATGGGCCCGCACGCCGTTGCCGTCGTTGCGCCGACTTCACGTTTCGAGCTGCGCGCCGAAGAATTCCGCCAGGCATTGGAGGCGTGTAAGGCCTCGATTTCCAAGCTGGCGGGTGAATACTGATGAGAAACGACGATGGTCAGAAAACGTAAAGAAGACGTCGAGATCACTCTCGGCTTGATGCTCGACGCTGCTGAAGAAGTGTTCAGCCGCCGTGGCTACGCTCAAGCGACCTTCCAGGAAATCGCCGAACAGGCCGGACTGACAAGAGGTGCCATTTATTGGCATTTCAAAGATAAGGAAGCGCTGCTCGATGCAGTCCTACACCGTGCGCCGCTGCCTTGGGATCAATTGCCCGCGCATTTCAACAGTTTGCGGCGTACACCGACGGTCAAGCAGTTATCGAGGACGTTGGGCGATGGCTTGCAGCAAATCGTCGCGGATCCGCACTTGCACCGGGTCACCCTGATCCTGCTGCATCGCACGGAACTGGTTGCTGAGAATTATCTGGTGTACTGCCGATTGACGCGCGCCCTCAACTGCATCAAGCGCTACATAGTCGCCGCTCTGAACATGCGTTTCAAAGACGCTGACGGCTCGCCCTGCCGGGACATCCCAACCATAGCGACGTCAATCAAGACATTGCTGACAGGTTCCATGTACGAGTGGCTGCTCAATCAGGGCGAAGTTGACCTAAAGCGCATCCCGGCGATGATCGAAGCCCTGTGCTCACCATTGCTGAGCAACCATCAAACCTCGCTCAGGAGCGCATGCTTCAGTACCGAGTCAGTGGTGGTTTGATAGTGCCCAGAGAGCAATTCACACGCCTTGTCGACGTCCTTGGCCAGCGCCGCGTCCATCAACTGTCGGTGTTCATGGGGTACATCGCGATGACTGCTTTCGGCGTAATGCATCGACAGAAAGCGATATCTTGCAGTCTGATCACGCAGCGACGAGCACAAACGCAACAAGGTTGGCGAATTGCAGCTGGAGATCAGCGCCTGGTGATACAGCTCATGGGCATTTTCCCACTCGGGCTTGAGCAAACGTTCGCGACCTTCGACGATGGTCAGGCGATCAAGCCTGTGATGCGCGGCAAGCACCCTACTCTCCCACTCCACGTCACCCGAACGAATGGAATCGGCCAGGGCCTTGCATTCGATGTGCAGGCGAGCTGCGGTGATGTCGGCGATTTCTGCGGCGGAAATTCGCCCGACACTGAAGCCTTTCTGATCCGCTGCCGAGACGAAACCACTGCTGGCCAGGCGCGACAAGGCTTCTCGTAAAGGAATCACCCCAACGTCGTAGGCATCGGCCAATTCCTTGAGCCGAAGGCGACTGCCCGGAGCCAAGTGACCATTGATGATGTCCTGGCGAATCCTGGCTTCGAGCTGCGAGGCCATGGTGCGCTTTTCAGCGGGTTCTGAAGACTGCCAGTTGATCAGAGGGGAATTCACGGTTGACTCCTTTTACGCCTTGTCCTGGCGAATCATACACAGACCGCTAAATTTCTCACATTCATAAAAATATATATTTTCTGTTGACGATATATTTTATTGGTTTTAGCTTAGTGACTACGCGGTCGGCTGCCTTTCACTCCCGACCCTTTTCAAATCCAACAAGAGAAACCGTCATGCGCTACGTTCGCTTCCTCAATCAAGGTCAACCTGTCCTGGGTCTCGTCACTGCCGAAGGTGTACGCGTACTGGGTGCCGAGTCTCTTGAATCCCTGCTGGCCCGTGGCGTCGACCTGACCACCCACGGTGCCGAAGCCAATGGCGCCCTGGTTGAGATCGCTGAAGACGCCTACCTGCCGCTGATGGCGCGTCCGACCAAGATCATCTGCGTGGGCTTGAACTACGCCGACCACACCAAAGAGTCGCCTTACGCTCAACCGAGCTACCCAACTCTGTTCCCGCGCTGGAACTCAAGCCTGACCGCCCACAACAAACCACTGATTCGCCCTCGCGTTTCCGACAGCCTCGACTACGAAGGCGAAATGGCGGTGGTGCTCAAAAGCGGCGGTCGTCACATCCGCAAGGAAGATGCCCTCGAGCACGTTGCCGGTTATGCGCTGTTCAACGAAGGCTCGGTGCGTGACTACCAGTTCATCTCGCCACAGTGGACCGTCGGCAAAAACTTCGATGACACCGGCGCCTTCGGTCCGGTACTGGTCACCGCTGATGAACTACCGGCCGGTGGTAAAGGCTTGCTGCTGGAAACCCGGGTCAATGGCAAGGTCGTACAATCGGCCAACACTAACGACATGCTGTTCGACGTAGCCACCATCATTTCCACCCTCAGCGAAGCGGTGACCCTCGAAGCCGGCGACGTGATTGTCAGCGGCACCCCGGCCGGCGTGGGTTTCGGCATGAACCCCAAGGTGTACCTGAAGGCCGGCGACGTAGTCGAAGTATCCATCGAGGGCATCGGTAAACTGGTCAACCCCGTGGTCGACGAAGCCTGACAATACCGCTTGAGGCTCCGCGCAGGGCCGCCCTCAAGCCCTGCGCGCTACAATTACAATAATTAAAAATGGAGGCAATCATGAGCGTGTCCCATGGTGTGCATTCAATTGATCACTACGCGCTGAACGTCCCGTCCCTGGACGAAGCCTGCCAATTTTTTGAAAGTTTCGGCCTTGATGTAGAACGTGGCGCGACCCAGCTCCTCCTGCGGGCGGCCGACGGGCATGTGTGGGCCAAAATCCTGCCAGCTGCTTCCAAGTCCCTGGCGTACCTGAGTTTCAATTGCTACGAACAAGACTTCTCGGCCCTGCGCCAGCAGATCGAAACCGCTGGCGGTCGCTTTGAAGATCGTCCGGATGATGGCATCTGGTTCCGCGATCCGGACGGCAATCTGCTCCAGGTCAAGGTCGGCGAAAAAACCATGCCCGACCAGAAGACTGCATACAGCACCCGCGGTACACCAGCCAACCGTCGCGGTGCAACCACGCGCGATGGCCTGCCCCAGGTCCGTCCTCGCCGCTTGTCTCACGTGTTGCTATTCACACCCGATGTACTCGGCGCCCTGCACTTCTACGAGCAAGCGCTGGGCCTGAAGCTCTCGGACAAGTCGCTGGACATCATCGCCTTCAGCCACGCCGCTCATGGCTGCGACCATCACCTGGTGGCCTTCGCCAAGAGCAGCGCCAAGGGCTGGCACCACGCGGCGTGGGAAGTCGACAGCATTGACGAGGTCGGCTCCGGTGCCGCGCAAATGGCAGCGGCCGGATACCCCAAAGGCTGGGGGACAGGTCGCCATTGCCTGGGCTCGAACTACTTCCACTATGTGCAGGACCCGTGGGGCTCCTTCTGCGAATACTCAGCAGACATGGACTACATTTCCGAAGGCAGCCAATGGCCCGCAGGCGACTTCCCACCGGAAAACTCCCTGTACCTGTGGGGCCCGGACGTTCCGGATAACTTCATTTTCAACACTGAAGCGCACGCTCCGGCACCCACCTGAGCCCTCTCTAAAGAATCTGACTTCCTGCATCGCGCGATTCCACTAAAACGCGCGACGGGCCCGGCCACGTCCGGAAATCATTGCGAAGTACACGAGGCACAGTCATGAATCAGCACACCACAGTCGATGTCGCCATTGCAGGTTACGGCCCTGTGGGCCAGACCCTGGCCATTCTGTTGGGTCAGATGGGTTATTCCGTCGCCGTCTTCGAGCGATGGCCGGCGCTTTATCCGCTGCCGCGCGCGGTTTTCCATGATCACGAAATCCGCCGGGTTTTCCTCTCGATGGGGCTGGGAGAAGAGCTGGCAAAAATCTCCCAACCTTCGGCGCGTTATCAGTGGTTCAACGCCGACTGGAAAGTGCTGGTCGAGATCGACTGGTCGGCAGAATCGATCAGCGACGGGCCGTTCGGTTATCTGTTCAATCAGCCGTTGCTGGAAGCGGCGCTGGATCGCAAAGCCAAAAGCATCGACAACGTGCAGATCCATCAGGGCTGGGAAGCCACCGCGCTCAAGCAAGACGCCGATGGCTGCGACATGCTGCTCAACAGGGTGATCCGTCAGGACGGTAAGTTCTCTTTGGGCGAAGAACAGCAAAGTGTTCGCGCTCGCTATGTGATCGGTGCTGACGGCGCCAACAGCTTTGTGCGTCAGTCCTTGAACATTGAGTGGCAGGACCTGGGTTTCCAAGAAGACTGGCTGGTGGTCGACCTGCAACCCAAGCCTGGTGTGGAACTCGACGTCCCGGACATCGGCCAATGGTGCAACCCGGAGCGCCCGACGACCATGGTGCCCGGCGGCCCCGGCTTCCGTCGCTGGGAATTTATGCGCCTGCCCCACGAAACCCTCGAAGAGCTGCAAGACACCGACAAAGTCTGGTCGCTGCTGTCGCGTTGGGTCACCCCGCAAACGGCGGATCTGGTGCGCCACGCGGTCTATCAATTCCGCTCGCGCATCGCTGCCAATTGGCACAGCGGCCGGGTGATGATCGCCGGTGATGCCGCCCATGTGATGCCGCCGTTCATGGGTCAGGGCATGTGCTCGGGGATTCGTGATGCCTGGAACCTGTCTTGGCGCCTGGATCTGCTGTTGCGCGGTCTGGCCGATAACAGCCTGCTGGACAGCTACACCCTTGAACGCAAACCGCAGATTCGCGCAGTGATCGAAGCGTCCATGGCCATGGGCAAAGTGGTCTGCGTGTCCGATCCGGTCAAAGCCGCCGAACGTGATGCCGCGTACTTGAGCGGTAACGTTGAGCCGCTGCCACCATTCCCCGGTTTGACTGACGGTTTGTTGCAGGAGGGAAGCCCGGTGCGCGGCATTCTTGGGGTACACGGTTCGATTGAAATCGACGGTCAGATCAGCCGTTATGACGATGTGATTCAGCGCGGTTTCCACCTGTTGGTGCGTGGTGACGAAGACCCGTTGTCGTTGCTCGACGCGCAGCAGCTGGGGTTCATTCGTGACTACGGCCTGCAAGTCGTGCGCCTCGCGTCACAATCCGACAGCGCCAAAGGCATCTATCGCGATGTCTCCGGCAAGTACTTGCAGTTCATGGCAGAAGCCGGACTCAAGGCCGTCGTTGTGCGTCCGGATTACTACTGCTACGGCGGGGTGGCCGAAATCTCGGCGCTGCCGAAACTGCTCAATTCCCTGCGCCAGCAATTGCAGCTGAACGCCGTCCAGCAAGCCGTCGTCAATAGCGCCAGGGCCTGCCAAGTCTGACACAGAGTTTTCGCGGGCATGGACGCCCCCCCTTTTAACGTTCTGACAACAAAAACAAGAGACAGACAATGCACAACATCAAGGTGAAAACGCTTGGTGCGGTTCTGGCCGCCTTCGCGACGCTCAATACCCACGCCGCCGAGCCTGCAGACACGGGCGAAGGCACGCTGTTTCGCAGCCTGTTTGGTGACACGCTGGAAAAGGATTATGGGATAACGGTCTCCGGTTTGTTTGACGTTGGCTATTCGCGCAACAACCGCTCGACCCACGACGAGCGTCAGGATGGCTTGAGCAACCTGCCGTTGGTGGGCTTCGCCGATGAAGGCCTGGAATGGGGCGGCCTGCACCTGTTTGTCGACAAGGCACTCAAGGGCGACATGATCCCGCGCATCACTCCCCTGCCCGGCCCGGCACCGACCGAAGCCTCCTTCGGTTTCACCTTCGAGATGAACTACGGCCGCAATGCGCAATTCGCCCGGACTCAAGGCTGGGACATGCATTGGGACGTCAACTCGCCGGGCGATGACGACCTGGCGAAGGCTCAGCGTGACAAACAGAAATTCCTCGCCATCCCCAACATCGCCGCCACGGCTTACTTGCCTTACGGCCCCGGCATCACTGCGATGGCAGGGGTTTTCGGACCGGCGCTCGGTTATGAAATCCCGCCGAACATCCGTGCCGCGCGCAACCCGTTCGCCAGCAAGACCTACGCCTTCGTCAGCGAGCCCGGCACCGTGGGTGGCGTTCAGCTCGGCACCCGCCTGTATAACGGCGAGTCGGGGATTCTCGGTGTAGAACTGGGCGTGGTGCAGGGCTGGAACAACCTGCGCGACAACAACGACAGCAAGTCGCTGATGGGTGCGGTGCGCTGGCGCACCGCCGACATGCAGACCTGGATCGATTATGAATTCATCCTCGGCGATGAACAGAACGACAGCTTCAGCGATGTGCAGGCGCCGACCTCGCGTCTGGTGTCGGCAGACGGCCAATTCAAACAGCAGCACTCGCTTAACGGCTGGCATCGCTTCGACTCGAACTGGTCGATGGGCGCCGAGGTGGTCTACGGCCATCAGGACGGCGATGGCAACGCCAGCACCGTCGACATCATCAACGGCCCCGGTTTCGACGGCGCGCATTGGTGGGGCGCGAACGCGGTGCTGACTTACCAGCAGCGGCCGGACCTTTCTTACTCGGTGCGCGCCGAGCATTTTGCCGACCCTGACGGTTTCATCCTGCTGCCCGCCTCCACCGCTCGCGGCAACTTCAATGCCATCACCGCCGGCCTGCGTTACGACCTGAACAAGTACATCTCGCTGCGTCCCGAAGTGCGTTACGACGTGTTCGATGGCAATGCCGACGATCACCCGTTCGGCGCCGGGCGTGACCGCACGCAACTGACCGGGCTGGTCGAAGCGCTGGTTTATTTCTAAGCCCGTGGCAGTCGCGTCACTGAGGCGGCTGCCCTCCTCAACCCCATCCGAGTAACAACCATGAACAACAATAAGCATGCGTGGGATGTTCGCTACGAGTTCAAAGCGGTGGCCTTGCTGGCACTGGGTTTCGGCCTAGTGGGCCTGGACCGGTTCATCATCCTGCCGCTGTTCCCGGTAATGATGAAAGACCTCGGCCTGAACTATCAGGACCTCGGAAATGTGACCGCCATCCTGGGCCTGGCCTGGGGCATTTCTTCGATTTTCATGGGCCGACTATCCGACCGAATCGGCCGGCGCAAGGTGCTGATTCCTGCGGTGCTGGTGTTTTCGTTGCTTGCGGGGCTTTCCGGTCTGGCCACCGGTATCGGCGGCTTGATGCTGATTCGGGCGATCATGGGCATCTCCGAAGGCGCCTTCACCCCAACGGCGCTGGCGGCCACGGCGGAATCTTCGCACCCGGCCCGACGCGGCATGAACATCGGCATTCAACAGGCGTTCTTCCCGATCCTGGGCCTGGGGCTTGCACCGATTATGGCCACGCAGTTGCTGTTGGTGGTGCCGTCCTGGCGCTGGGTGTTCGTGATCGTCTCGCTGCCGGGTTTCCTATTGGCTGTGGCGATGTACCGCTACCTGCGGGAAACCCACACCGCCACGCCGCAAAAAGCCAAAAGCCGCACCGCCGCTGATCAACCGGGCTGGCTGGATGCCCTGCGTTTTCGCAATGTGTGGCTGAATATCGTCGGCATGTTCTGCATGCTCACCTGCCTGTTCGTCATCAGCGTGATGATGCCCAACTACCTGATGGACTATCTGCACCTGCAAGTGCAGCAGATGGGCTTTGTGATGTCGGCCATCGGCCTCGGTGGTTTTCTCGGGCAGTTGATCATGCCGGCAGTTTCCGATCGCATCGGACGCAAACCGGTGGTGCTCATCTCGTTCGTGGCCACCGGGGTGTTCCTGTGGCTGCTGATGGGCACGGGTGCCGAGCCGGTGAAACTGTTCGCGCTGCTGTTCCTGACTATTTTTTTCAACTTCAGCATGATCTGCATGACCGTCGGGCCGCTGACCAGCGAGTCGGTTCCAGCGGCGCTGACCTCCACCGCCACCGGCCTGGTAGTCGGCATCGGCGAGATTTTCGGTGGCGGCGTCGCGCCGGCCATCGCCGGTTATATCGCCCAGCACCATGGCATCGAAAACACCATGTATCTGGCACTCGGCGCTGTGCTGGTCGGGCTGCTGGTCGCCACCTGCCTGCGCGAAACTGCCCCGGCCAAGGTTTCTGCTCCGGCCGCCGAGGGCATCGATAGCGTTTGACTCATTCACTCCTTTCGGGGAGCGACAGGATGTCGGAAAGGGCGTTTGTGCATGCAGTAAACGCCCCGTCATGCACAGGGGGTGCATGCCAGTGCCGAGTGCCACGAACACTCGGCACTGAACTCTCCCATAGCGTTTCATTAAAACAACGGCGCCAGCCACAAGCTGGCGCCAAATCATTTCTTCTTTGAGGAAAATCCGTTGTTTTTCAGAAAAATGAAATTGGCACCCCGCTCAATCTTCGGCTTTGGACTGTTCGGCGTGGTTGTCCTGCTGCTGGGATTGTTCTCGCTGGCCATGGTCAAGCAGATGAGCGTGCAGGCCGACGCGATCAGAGAGGTCTGGGTGCCGGGGATCATTCGTATGGCAGCGCTGAACAACGCAGAGGATCGAGCCGGGATCATGACCTTCCGCATGGTCGTCCTGCAGAACCCGGCCGCCATGGCAGCCAACCAGCATTCGCTGATGGAAGTTCTCGACACCGTGCGCCAGCAGCAAGAGGCGTTCACTGCGCAACTTCGGCAGCCCTCGGAACGGCAGATTTTTCAACGTTATCTCGACGCTTCAACGGCGTTCCGACATGAACAGCTTGAAGTGATCCGCCTGGCAGGCGAAGGCCAGCGCCAGGCAGCCACTGACATTCTCAACGGCCCTATCGACAAGTTCGCCCTGGAACTGGGCGCACGCTCCAGTCAATTGCAGGATTTCTATCTGCAGCAATATCAACTGGTGGCCGAGCTTGAACAACAAACCCGCCAGCGCGTGGTGACAGGCGTGGTTGCGGCCATTGCCCTCGCCGCTCTGTTGACAGTACTGCTGGCGACCTTCTACACCCGAAGCATCAACCAGCCACTGCTCGATGCGCTCAAGGTTGCGCAGAACATCGCACGCGGCGACCTGACATCCGCCATCAACGATACGGGCAAGGACGAACCGGCCTTATTGCTCCAGGCGTTGAAGACCATGCAGGTTCATCTTCACGACACGGTCCTGCGCATCACCGACTCATCCACCCGGCTGGCGCTGTCTTCAAAACAATTTCATGGCGTGATCGCGACAACGACCAGCGGGCTTCAGCAACAGAACCAGGAAATCGAACAAGCCGCCACGGCAGTCAATGAAATGACCGCCGCTGTTGATGAAGTGGCAAGGCACGCATCGGCTACCGCCCTGGCTTCACGGACCACGGACAGCGCGGCGCAAACCGGCAAATCCCGGGTCATGCAGACCCTCGAATCGCTCTCGCTGTTGACCGAGGGCATTTCGATTACCGCAGATCGGGTCCAGGAACTGGCGAGCAGTGTGACCGGGATCAACCGGGTGCTGGACGTGATACGCTCGATCGCCGAACAGACCAACCTGCTGGCTCTCAACGCCGCCATTGAAGCTGCCCGGGCTGGTGAAGCGGGTCGCGGGTTTGCGGTGGTCGCTGAGGAAGTCAGGGCATTGGCGTTCAGGACGCAACAATCGACCGGGGAAATCGAGCAGATGGTCAGCTCGGTACGCAGCGTGGCGACACACGCGCTGTCGTCCATGCAGCTGAGCACCGAGCGTGTCCATTCGACCCTGGGCATTGCCCGGGAAGCAGACTCGGCCCTGCAAGAGGTCACCGTTGCCGTGGAGACAATCAGCCAGATGAACGTGTTCATCGCCAGCGCTTCAGAACAACAGGCACTGGCGTCCCGGCAATCGACCGCTGCCTGGTCAATATTCGCGATCTGTCGTTACAAAGCTCGAACAGCGCTGTACAGATACACTCGACCAGCGAAGAGTTGTCACACCTGGCCGCAGGGCTGCGTGGACACATCGACAGATTTCGCATTTAGCCCGGCTATTTCTGCCTCTTTTTCCTGCAAGGTTTTCACATGATCGAACTGCATCAAGTCACGGCGTGTCAGCAACAGACCCGAGTGCTGGACCAGTTGTCCCTGAACATCGGCCCGCAGGAGCGCGTGGCGATTCTCGGCCCCAACGGTGCGGGGAAAAGCACCTTGCTGAAATTGATCAACCGGGAACTCTACCCCGTCGCTCAGGACGGCAGCTATCTAAAGCTGTTCGGCAGCGAGACCCTGAACCTGTGGCAACTGCGCAACAGGATCGGTTTCGTGTCTCAGGACCTGCAGGAAGATTACACGCCCTACACCAGCGCGCTGGACGTGGTGGTGTCCGGTTTTTTCGGAGCCATTGGCACTCATGAACACTTGCAGCCTACCGAACTGCAGCGCGAGCAGGCGCGCGCGATGATGGCCAGGCTGGGGATTTCACACGATGAATCCTGCATGTTCCAGCGCCTGTCAACCGGACAGAAAAGGCGTCTGTTGCTCGCCCGAGCGCTGGTGCATCAACCCCAGGCGCTGATTTTCGACGAACCGGCCAACGGCCTCGACATGGGCGCGAGCCTGGCCATGCTGACGCTGCTGCGCGGTTTTTGCAGTGAGGGTCGCGCGCTGCTGATTACCACCCACCACGTCGACGAGATCATTCCGGAAATCGAGCGCGTGGTGTTGATCAGGCAGGGGCAGATTGTGGCTGACGGTCCCAAGTCCGAACTCTTGACCAGTGCATTTCTGTCAGACCTTTATCAGACCCCGTTGCACATCAGCGAGAAAAACGGCTGGTATCGCTGCTGGAACGATTGAGGGTTCAGTCGACCTGAGCTTGCGTTTGCAGGTAGGACCGGGAAAACGTCACGGCCTCATGCGCCGACATGTTCTCCACGCCAAAACCGCGCAGCACCATCAGAATGACCGCGTCGATGTAAGCCTGCGGGTCGTCGACCCGGCGCTGGTTCATGCTTCGCACCCCTTCCAGGGTCGCGCCAATCAACGCGTCGACCCCGGCCTGCAACGACGGCAAGTCAAGCAGGCCTGCATCGCGCCCCGCCTGCAGGTCGGCCAGCACGTACTTGAGCAGGATCGATTGGTCCTGCACCAAATCCGCCCGCAGGAAAAACGCCGCCCAACGCCGGTCGGTGTGGGCGCGCAGCAAAAACAGGCGCATCGCCGTGCTGATGCGCTCCAGCGGATGGGTCAGCACGTCATACACCGGCAGGATGTGCAACGTCATGCCGTCGGTGGCTTCCTGGCCGATGGCGGCCACGGCCTCCTCCAGCGAAGCAAAGTGTTTGTAGAAAGCGCCTCGGGAAATGTTCGCCACCCGTGCCACGTCTTCGATGGTAACTGACACCTTCGACGGATCATCCAGCAAATCCATGGTCGCCGACAGTATCCGCGCGCGCATCGCATCGCGCTTGCGCTGGGCGGTGACGCTGCGGTGATCCAGCGGTGCGTCCAACTCGCTTGTCTGTGTTGCCATAATTTCCATTGCGTTATGCCTTTTCGCCTCGAATCGCACGGGCGAATAGATGAATTTATATCTTTACTAAAAAAATATATTTCTATTAATATCGAATTCGTCACCGTGACAGATTCGTCACTATTGTGTCAGAAGCTCATCCAATAATCTCAATAACAGGAAAAGCCATGAATTCCCTCCTCGCCAACGTAACTGTCAACGCCCAAGTGGATAGCAACGATTTGATCGCTCGCGCCAGCGGTCTTGTCGCAACCCTGCGCTCGCGTACCCGTGAAGTCGATGAATTGGCGCGTCTGCCCGAGAATACCGTGAACGATCTTGACGCCATCGGCGCCTTCGACCTGATGATTCCACGCCAGCATGGCGGTCTGCAAACCAGCGTCAGAACCTACATGGAAGTAGTCAGTGAAATCGGTCGTGGCGATGGGTCGGCGGGCTGGGCCTGCGCCCTGATCAATATCTGCAACTGGATGCTCGCCACCTTGTATTCCAAAACCGTCAGTGACCCGATCTTCGCCAGCGGCGGCAAGGTGCGCAGTAGTGGCGTGCTGTCGCCGCGCAAGGCCCAGGTCAAGCGCGTGGCCGGCGGTATCCTCATCGAGGAAGGCCTGTGGGGTTTCAACAGCGGCGTGTATCACGCGCAGTGGGACCTGCTCGGGATTCCCATCGTCAATGAAGCCGGTGAAACCGTGGATCAGGGCTTGGCGCTCATTCCAATTGAAGACATCACGTTGCTGCACGACTGGGACACAATGGCGCTGCGCGGCAGCGGCAGCACCTCGGTGTCGGTGAAAAATCTGTTCGTGCCCGACGAGCGCATTGCATCGGTGTCCAAAGCCATAGCCGGCGAATATGCCTCCACCCATTTGCAAGGTGAAGCGCTGTATCGCGGCGCGTTCATCCCATTTCTGGCCATTATCCTTGTGTTTCCGGCCTTGGGCATTGCCAAGGCCGCCCTGGAAACTTTCCTCGCCAAACTGCCTGGTCGCGGCATCCAGTACACCTGGTACAGCCAACAGGACGAGGCCGCCGTCACTCACCTGCAGGTGGGTGAAGCCTCGGCCAAGCTCGACGCTGCGCGTCTGGTGGTGGAGCGTTGTGTAGATGAAATCGACGCCTGCGCCGCTGCCGGCACCACGATGAACCCGCACACCCGAGCACGCATCCGCCGTGACACCGGTTATGCCAGTCAGTTGATCTGGGAAGGTGTCGACCTGTTGGCTACAGCCAGCGGCGGTTCCCTGGCTGGCAGTGCCAACCCATTCAATCGCCTGTGGCGCGACGCCAGGGTAGCCAACCTGCATGGCGTGGTGTGCACCTCCACCAACCTGGAGCTGTTCGGAAGAATCCTGTGTGGCAAAGAGGCGAACACACCGCTGGTGTGATTGCACGACTCGCGCGGTCAGGCGTACTGACCGCTTGCAAACCAATGGGGAATGACCATGAACGATGCACACAATGACGCCGCCAAGTTCCGCCGCGTGATGGGCCGCTTTGCCACCGGGGTCACCGTAGTGACCTACGAACGAGAAAATGAAGCCGCAGGCATGACGGCCAATGCCTTCCTGTCGGTGTCGCTGGAGCCGCAACTGATCTTGGTGTCGATCAAGAACGAGTCACGCTTCTGCAAACACATCAAGCATGGCGACTGTTACGGCGTGAATTTCCTCACCGAACAACAGGAGCACATCAGTGGCCACTTTGCCGGCCGCGCCGTGGAGGGACTGGACGTGGCCATGAACAAGGTTCAGGGCGTGCCAATCATCGAAGGCAGCCTGGCGCACATTGTTGCCCGGGTGGTGCAGATCCATGCCGCCGGCGATCACCAGTTGTACATCGCTGAAGTGATCGAACTTGTCGAGGCGGAACAGGCGCGACCGCTGTTGTTCTTCTCTGGCCAATACGGAAAGCTGAATGCGGCTTGACGCACCCCACACTATCGAAGCGTCGCAGCCGCCAAACCAGCCTGATGCGCAACCCGCAAAAACGCGAGCACGGCACCGCCGATTTCGTTTACGCGATTGATCAACAGCAAGTCGGTGTGCGGTTCCACGTCGTCGAACGGGCGGTAGGTCAGGCCCGGGATCGTGACCTGCATCAACGGCGCCGGCACCATCGCGACGCCCATGCCCGCGGCCACCAGCGCCAGCACGCTCAAGGTGCTGGTGGTCCGTTGCACCTTGGGCTCGCGACCCAGCGCCCGGCGCAACCCGGCCAGCATGTATTCGTCGGCGCCGTGGGCGGCATAGATGATCAACGACTCGGCGGCGAGCATCGGCACGCGCAAGCTTTTCTGGATGGCCAGCGGATGATCCTCCGGCAAGGCGACGACCAGCGGCCAGGTGCCGATTCGCTCGAATAACAGGTCATTGTCGTGCACCTGACCGCCATGACTCGGCGCATAGCCCACGTCCAACTGACCGTTCTGAATGGCTTCAACCTGTTGTTGTGGCGCCAGCTCGCGCAGGATGACTTCCGCATCCGGGTACGCCGCGCGAAAAGCTCGTACGTCAGCCATTAGTCGCCCGCTGAATACCGCATTGCCAGCGAAGCCGATCCGCACCGTGCCCATCTCCCCGCGCAACGAGCGCTGCACCACACGCTGGGCATGCGCCGCCTGATCGAGGGTGCGCTGCGCCTCGGCACGCAACAGGATCCCGGCTTCGGTGAGCTCGACGCGACGACTGGTGCGCAGGAATAACTGACCACCGAGCTCTTCTTCCAAGGCGCGGATCTGCATGCTCAGCGCCGACTGCACGATGTGCAGACGCTGGGCTGCCCGGCCAAAATGACCTTCCTCGGCCACCGCCAGAAAATACCGCAAATGACGCAAATCCATCGGCCCGACACCCCATCAGATTTAATGATCGATCCTTCATATCAATCTATTTGAAGTTATCTGTCCAGCGGCAGATGCTGAATCCCACTACACACCCTGCCGAGGAAAATCATGCAGAACTACCTGGAAGACCGGATTCAAATTACCGACCTGATCACGGGCTGGATGCACCGAGATCTGGGCCAGTGGGAGCAACTGGCGGACCTCGCGCACCCGGACGCCGTTATCGAGATCACCTGGTTCGAAGGGCCATTCGCCGAGTTCGTCGAAGGCTCCAAGCGCATGGGCAAATCCGACCTGCGCACCAAACACCTGATCGGCACACCGGTGGTCACCTTCAATGACAACAAGGCCGTGGTGGAAACCAACGCGGTGATCGTTGCCGATAACGTCCGACTGAACCTGGGTTGCAGCGTGCACAACCGTTTCTATGACCTGGTGGAAAAACGCGAAGGCCTGTGGAAGCTGGTCAGGCGCCAGAGCATCTACGACATGGGCAGCTTCACCTTCCCCCAGGGCCTGGTCGAAATCGATCGCGACACCGTAGCGCTCTACCCACGGGAATATGCGCCGCTTGCTTATCTGCTGGACAAGAGCGGCTTCCCGCTCGACCGCGTGTTTGCCACCCGTAGCAGCGAGCTGGAGCAAGTCATGCGCGCCGAGGCCAGCGCCTGGCTCGCGGCCTGATCATCTTCCTTCGGCGCCTGCACGACAGAGGTTTTCAACACCCGGTCACCGCTTTGATCCTGCGTTCAACACTTACCGAAAATAACTACAACAGAGGTATTCGCTCGTGAACAATCAACTCGACATCAGCGTGATTGTCGAAAGGAGTCGCTTGGGCGCCTTTCAGCTGCTCGTGCTCATCCAATGCTTCCTGTGCATGGTCGTCGATGGCTTCGACATCCAGGCCATGGCCTACGCCGCCCCCAGCCTCATTGCCGATTGGGGCATCGCCAAAGCCAACCTTGGCCCAGTATTCAGCATCAGCATGCTCGGCATGTTGATCGGCTCGCTTGCACTGGGCTCGGTGGCGGACCGCGTCGGTCGACGGCCAGTGCTGGTCACCGGCCGGCTCGGTGGTGCTGCTCAAGCACAGCCTGCTGACGGTGTTGAGAAACTCAAAAGGCAACTTCGCCTGCCAGAACCCGCTGGCCCCGGTTGAAGAGCACAGCGGACTTTGAATCTATTCTGATCAGAACATACATGCGCCCGGTTATACCGGGCGTTTTCATATCAGAAATCCACAGTGGCCGAGAGCAAATAAGTCCGTGGCGTCGACAGCGTCAACCCCGGTTCACTGTCATCTGACGCCCCTGCCGAACTCCAATAACGCTTATCCAGCACGTTTTCGATATTGCCGCGCAAGGTGATGGTCTTTTCATCCAGCTTGAACGTGTATCGCGTGCCGACATCGAAGCGCTCCCAGGAGTCGATCTCCTTCTGGTTTGACTGATCCAGATACTGCGAGCTCGAATAGATCCCGCGCCCAGTCAGCGTCAGCCCCTCCACGTTCGGCACATCCCACTCTGCCCCCAGATTGACGTTGTACTTCGGCGTCGCCGGCGCACGATTGCCGTCAAACGTGCCGTTGGTGGTTTCAGTCAACTCGCTGTCGATGTACATCACACCGCCGAGCAAGCGAAAGCCTTTCAGCGGTTCGCCAAAGACACTGAGTTCAACGCCATTGTTCTCGCGTTTACCATTGGGCCCGAACACGCGCGTGGTGGCGTTGGTCTCATAAGCCGGTTGCTTGATGCGGAAAACCGCAGCGGTCAGAGCGTAGGCGCCGGCATCGTACTTGGCGCCGACTTCGACCTGACGGCTAATGAACGGCGGGAAAATCTCATCCTCGTTCACTGATGTAGACGGCGCGATCTTGCCTTGGCTCAGGCCTTCCATGTAGTTGGCGTACAGCGACAGCTTGTCGGTCGCCTTGAACAGAATCCCGCCGGATGGCGACACTTTTTCCTCGTCATAAGCCGTGTCGCCTTTGACGTCATCGCTCCAGTCATCGACTTTGACCCGCTGCCAGCGCGCACCCAGGGTCAGCAGTAAACGATCATCGAAGAAACCCAAGGTGTCCGAGAGCGCCACGCCGCTGAAACGGTTTTCGGTATAAACCTTGGCGTCGTAGCGCGTCGGGGTGCCGGGTTTCGCCGTTTCCACCGGGTCATACAGATTGCTGCGCCCTGCCGCATAACGCGCGCCGCCGTTCTCGAAATCCATGTAGAAATAGCTGGCCGCGAGGTTAACCTCGTGGCTCACCGGCCCGGTGTGAAACCAGTTACGCACGCCCGCCGTGGCCGTACGCACGTTTTCGTCGCGGGTGAAGTCGCGCGGCAGAACGCTGAAATCACCGGCATCGTTGGTCACGGAAACCGCATGACGCAGGAAGTCGTGATTGCTTTTGCGCGCACCGACGCCGCCGTACAGCATCACCGAATCATTGACGTCGTACTCGGCGTTGACCATACCGAAGGTGTCCTCGGTTTTCGCCTGACTCCACGGTTGCGCGTAGTTGCGATGCACGTCGTTGGCGCTCGGCACCTTCGCATTGGCGGCCACTTGCACGCGCTCCTGCGGCGCATCGGTATCGCGTTCGGTGTGGCCGACATCGGTGGAAAGCCGCAAGCGCTCACCGCGAAAGTCCAGCCCCAGCACGGCCATGTCACGGTCAACACTCTGGTGATCCCATTCAGTGTCGCCGGACTGTTTGACGCCGTTGAAGCGCAGACCGAATTTATTGTCCTCACCGAAACGCCGGCCGACATCGACCGCGCCGCCAAGCTGATTGTTCGAGGCGTAATTGGCGGTCAGCGAAGTGACCGGTTGGTCGGTGGCATGCTTGGGCACGATGTTGATCCCGCCGCCGACACTGCCCCGTGGTGAAATCCCGTTGATCAATTGGCTCGGGCCTTTGAGGATGTCCACGCGATCGGCCATTTCCATGTCGATGGTGTACGTCGGCAACACACCGTAGAGCCCGTTGTACGAAACGTCGCTGTTGAACAAGCTGAAACCACGGATGGTGAATTGCTCATAGCGGCCACCGGCAGGGTTGGTCGCGCGCACCGAGGGGTCGCTGGAAATCAGATCGCCCAAGGTGCGCGCTTGCTGATTCTTCACCGCCTCGCTGGTATAGGTGGTCATGCTGAACGGCGTTTCCATAAAGTCTTTCGACCCCAGCAAGCCCTGCGAGCCACGCCGAGCAACCTGGCCGCCAGCAAACACATCGGCATCGCTCGATCCGGTGGCGCCGAAAATCGAGGTCGGCGCCAGTTGCAGGCTGCTGCCATCGGCCGCCGGAATCAGCGTATAAGCGTGATCGCCCACCGGTTGCAGTTGTAGGCCGGAGCCCAGCAACAAGCGGGTGAAGCCCTCCTCCACGCCATATTCGCCGGACAAACCGTTGCTGTTGCGGCCACTGACCAGCGCCGGATCCACCGACAGATTGACCCCGGCCAACCCGGCAAAGCGAGTCAGCGCGGCACTCAAACTGCCGGCCGGCACCGAATAACTGCGGCGGGCCGCATCATCGGCCCAACTGGATTGAATCAACACAGGGCTGGCACTCAGGCTCAGCAGGAGGCTCAACTGCAACAACGGACGCAAACGACTTGGGAATACTGCGGGCATTGGAAGAAGCTCTCGATTTTGTTCACTTACCTGCAATGACCGGTGAGGCGAATAAAAGGGACAGGCTTCAGACGATATTTTTTCGCGGCATCAACGTGACCCAGAAACGCGTGCGCGAATGCACCTCCAGCGGCAGGCTCGCTGCTAACAGTGCGAGGACTTTATCGGTGTTGTCGAGGCGGAAACTGCCGGTGATGCGCAGATTTTCCAGTGCCGGATCCCAGCGCAGCAAACCCGGACGATAGCGGCTCAACTCACGCAGGAAGTCGCCTAATGGCTGGTTTTGCGCCATCAACACACCGTCGCGCCAACCGGGCATTTTTGTGTCGTAAGGCGTGACCAAACCGGCGCCTGAGGCTTGCAGGTTAATCTGTTGCCCTGCATTCAGTTGCAGCAAAGGCCCGTGCAACGGCTGCAATTGCACCGATCCGCTGAGCACCGATACGTTGCAATCACGCTCGTTAAGACGCACGCAGACTTCGCTGCGGCTGACGATGATCCGGCCGTAAGGCGCATTGATCGTCAGCGCCGCGCCGCCACGGACGTTGAGCGCCATTTCACCACGTACCAAGATCAGTTCACGGCTGGTGAGATCGACATTCACCGCACTCGCCGTGTTCAGCTGCAAGGTGCTGCCATCGGCCAGCAGCGTCTGTTTGTGTTCGCCGGTGCTGGTGTGCAAATCGGCGCGCCAGACGTCCAACGGTAATTGGCGACTGATCAGCCACGCCGTCGGCACAAGTGAGGCCAGAGCCAGCGCCCGTTTCAGCGCCGCACGCCGCGCCAGATCCGGGCGATCGAGGGTGGCCATGGCCAACTCTGTGGGCAGACTGGAAAATCGCTGACGCAATAGCTGAATCTTCTGCCAGGCGTTTTCGTGGCGGCTGTCGCTCTCACGCCAGGTCTTAAGCCGTGAGTGATCGGCTTCGCTGGCCTCACCGGACTCCAGCAACGCCAGCCATTGCGCGGCAGCCCGCGCCACTTCCCGCGCTTCATTACCGGGCGCTATTCTCATCATAGATCTAGCATCAAACAATGCTCGTAAGCCGTTGCCATATAACGTTTTATGGTTCGCTCAGAGACTTGCAAGCGCTCGGCAATCTCGCGATAACCCAGGCCTTCGAGCTGAGTCCACAGAAACGCCTTACGCACCGCTCGCGGCAAGCCATCGAGTAATTCGTCTAATGCTTGCAAGGTTTCCAGCAGCAGCCAACGCTGCTCGGGCGACGGCACGCACGCTTCGGGCAATTGCGCGAGGGCTTCGAGATAGGCTTTTTCGAGACGGCGGCGAGTGTAGAAATTGCTCAGCAGACGTTTGCCGACCGTAAGCAAATAGGCCCGCGGCTCACGCATTTCGACGATGGGTTGCGCGCTGCACAGCACGCGCATGAAGGTGTCCTGACTGAGATCCGCCGCATCCCAGGCATTGCCCATGCGCCGCCGCAACCAGGTTTCGAGAAAGCCACGATGGTTGCGGTACAGCTCGTGCAGGTGCTGCTGCGATGGCGTCGCTGCTTCAGTCATCTCGAGAGGCCCTGCGCGAAGTAAGAATTCAAATGAGACTGATTCTAATTAACTTCACTCAGGAGACAAAGGTCTTTTTCGCCGCTACAGCATTCGTTAACGCTTCAGCGTCTCGCTCGGCAACTCGTTAAACAACGCGCGATAACTGCTGGAAAACCGCCCCAAATGCCAGAACGACCACTGCATCGCCACCTCGGCCACCGTGGTTTCCGTGGGTCTGCGCTTGAGCAATTCGCGGTGGGCACTGTTCAACCGGCGCAAACGCAGCCAGTGGCTGGGCGTCATTCCGGTGTACGCCTTGAACGCTTGCTGCAACTGACGCAACGACACACCCGCAACGTTGGAAAGCTCAAGCAGATTGACGGTGTCTTCCGGTGAATCTGCGGCCCACTCCCCTACCCGTTTCATGATGCTTCGCTCTTCGGCGCGGCGCTGCAATCCGCCGCCGTCGAGACACACGCGTGCGTTGTCGAGGAGGAACATACAGTCCTCAAGTAGTTGTTTTGTCAGTGCGTCTTTTTCATCTATATCAAGCGGTTGCGTCAACTTCGTGAGAGTTGAGCTTAACCAGCGACTGAACAGGGCGTTCTGTCCGCAGTTGAGCTGCGTCATGAACAAACCTTCGAGTTTCGCCACATCCAGACCGTGCTGACGGACGAACTGCGGGCCGAACACCACGGCAATTTCCTGATAGTTCTCCGGGGTGATCCAGATGTTGCGGCTGTCTTCGTTGAGCAAGTACAGCGCGTTATCACTGCGATCAAAACAAAACGCCAAGGCACCCGACGGTGCGCTGAAATTCTGTTCGACCCGAGTGTTCATCTGCTCTTCGTAAACCTCGACACCTTGCAGATCCAGATAGCGGATCTGCCCGGCGAAATGGCCCGGCGACATCTGTTGGTAATGCTGTACCCAGCCCGGCGTGGCGCGGACTTGCTCGGCCACGTCGGCGGTGTTGAACGCTTGTACCTGGAGCGGATTGCACGTTGTCATGGGGTGACCTTGCGCACTCTTTTGGTGCGCTTTGGTGCTGCTTAAAGTGGATAGATGGAACTGCAAGGCTCGCCCAAGATAGTCGTCAACGCGCCACAGGGGAAGGGGCGGAAGATGAAACCCGCCCTCCCCGGCGTCTATAAAACCAATAACGAGGTCTTTATGAATGCCCCTTTCGATCAGCTGTTCACGTGGCTGAAAGATCACAAGATTACCGAAGTTGAATGTGTGGTCAGTGACCTGACCGGCATTGCCCGCGGCAAGATCGCACCGACCAACAAGTTCCTGCATGAGCGAGGCATGCGCCTGCCGGAAAGTGTGCTGCTGCAAACGGTAACCGGGGATTTTGTCGACGACGACATCTACTACGACCTGCTCGATCCTGCCGATATCGACATGGTCTGCAAGCCAGTGGCTGACGCGGTCTACGTGATTCCATGGGCGATCGAACCGACCGCCATCGTCATCCACGACACCTTCGACAAGTTCGGCAACCCGATCGAACTGTCGCCGCGCAACGTCCTGAAGAAAGTCTTGCAGCTGTACACCGACAAAGGCTGGAAGCCGATCGTTGCGCCGGAAATGGAGTTCTACCTGACTCAACGCTGCGAAGACCCGGACTTGCCGCTGAAGGCACCGCTGGGCCGCTCGGGCCGTGCGGAAAGCGGTCGTCAGTCGTTCTCCATCGATGCCGCCAACGAATTCGATCCGCTGTTCGAAGACGTCTACGACTGGTGCGAACTGCAAGGTCTGGATCTCGACACGCTGATCCATGAGGACGGCCCGGCGCAGATGGAAATCAACTTCCGTCACGGCGACGCACTGGATCTGGCTGACCAGATCACCGTGTTCAAACGCACCATGCGTGAGGCTGCGCTCAAGCACAACGTCGCCGCGACGTTCATGGCCAAGCCGATTGGTGATGAGCCCGGTAGCGCCATGCACATTCACCAGAGCGTGGTTGAAATCGCCACCGGCAAACCGATCTTCGCCAATGAAGACGGGCAGATGAGCGAGCTGTTCCTCAATTACATCGGCGGTTTGCAGAAGTACATCCCGAAAGTGCTGCCGATGTTCGCGCCCAACGTCAACTCGTTCCGCCGTTTCCTGCCGGACACCTCGGCACCGGTCAACGTCGAATGGGGCGAAGAAAACCGCACCGTCGGCCTGCGCGTGCCGACCTCCAGCCCTGAAGCGATGCGTGTGGAAAACCGTTTGCCGGGCGCCGATGCCAACCCGTATCTGGCGATCGCCGCGAGTTTGCTCTGCGGTTATATCGGCATGGTCGACAAGGTGCAGCCGAGCGCTGCCGTGGAAGGTCGGGCTTACGAACGCCGCAACCTGCGCCTGCCGATCACCATCGAAGAAGCGCTGACGCAAATGGAAGAATGCGAAACCGTTGCGCAATACCTCGGCGACAAATTCGTGCGTGGCTACGTCGCGGTGAAACGCGCCGAGCATGAAAACTTCAAGCGCGTGATCAGCTCGTGGGAGCGCGAGTTCCTGCTGCTGAGCGTTTAACCCCTTCATTGTCTGTACCACCGCTATCGCGAGCAGGCTCACTCCTACAGGGGAATGCATTCCAAAATGTAGGAGTGAGCCAGCTCGCGATGGCGGCAGCTCAAACAC
>NZ_JASCPK010000050.1:0-35819 GCF_029959385.1 Pseudomonas sp. PS01303 | reverse complement strand
CGATAGCGGAGTGTCAGTCGGCGAATGAGTTGCCTGACACACCGCCATCGCGAGCAGGCTCACTCCTACATTTGCTTTGTGGTGATCTTCTGGAAATTCGCCACTACTCTGACGTCAAACTTCACACAATGACCATTCGGCGCCTGCTGGTTCTATCTGGCTTGCGCAGCGGACTTTTCTTCTATTCTCAGCTCAAGGATATCGACAGTATCACTGGATCGAGCCAGTCCTCCCGTGGGGGCTGAATACCGGCTTCACCGAGGGTCGCCGCCATGTCGCGCAACCTCTGCCTCACCCGTCAATGCCTGGGTCTCGTGACCCGCATCGAATGCGCCATCAAGCCGTTGGCCGGCGATAACGGCATGTGGACGCTACTCTTCGCCGCCGGTATGGCCGGCGAACAACCTTCCGCCATCAAAGCCCAGGGGCCGTTTCACGGGCCGATCGCGGCCGAGTCGATTCTCGACACCATCGTTGAGAGCCTGACGCTGCACGGCTACGAACTGGCCGACGATCCGCAAATCTGGAGCCTGCACCTGCAAGCCCAGCTGCGCCAAATCAACGGAGGCCGCAGCCGCGCCCTGTAGGAGCTGCCGCAGGCTGCGATCTTTTGATCTTGCTCTTCAAGGAGCAGTATCAGACACCTGCGCCTTGTCGAGTTTGACCTCAAAACCATATTGCACGGTGGCGAGGTCGGTTCGCTGATAGGTTTCCACGTGAGTCGGGCGACCGTAAAAATAATGCACGCCTACTAACGCCGGGCCCTCTGCACTGGCGTCGTGACTGACCGAAAGAATTTCCTTCAAATAATTACCGCTGTCGTCTTTGACGAAGTAGCGATATTCGTTGGCCGGAAACAATTTCAGATCCACCAGCAGCGTGTTGTTCTTGATCTCCAGCCCTTTGGGCAACGACTTTTCGTCGTAGGCCTGCTTGGCCACAGTCGCCAAAAACAACGGCATCGAACCGACGGCAATCGCCGGGGTTTCCGGGAACAGATTCAAATCGTAAGTAATCGTCGCGCGCAACGGATCGACCTGGTACGCCTCGGGCGGCAGTTCGATCGGCTCGTCGAGTTTGCCGTTGTGCTTCTCGGTAAAGAACGTCACCGGGCTTTCGCCGGGGTTGAAATCGTCACCGAGCAATTCATCGTTGAACGTGCGGCGGTGGGAGAACTCGATGCGTGCGGCGCTCGGTTCTTCGACGGATTGATGGATGCGCACACCGGCTTTCAATTGCTCTTCGGTCAGGCTCGCGCCCTTGAGCCAGCTCACCGTCTGATCGTCGTAAACCGTCACCGGCAGATCCAGCGGCTGAATGGCTTTTTCCGTGGTGTGCTGTTTGAAGGCGCGGATCGGCAAGTCCAGCGCTTTACGCGATACGGTCACCGAAGAGAAATCCAGCACACTGACTTCCAGGGTTTCGATCGGGCCGTTGAAGTAGACCTTGTTGTAACGCTTTGGATGTTTTTCCTCGAACGCCTGTTGTTGGGCAGTGAGCTGCTTGTCCAGCGCATCGCTCCAGGCTTTCTGCTGTTGCAGGTTCGTCAGTTGTTTTTCGTAGAACGCCACTTGCTCCGGGCTCTCGTTGATCGAGCCAGCACGCACCAGATATTGCCCGGTGCTATCGCGGGCCTGAACGATCATCGGATTGAGCTGCGCCTCAGCCACTTCCGGGGCCAATGGCTGACTGTTACTGAATTCGACTTCGGCGGAATTCTTTTCAAGCTTCAGCAGTTTCACGCTGAGGTTGTCGTTGGTGCGGGTCTGGCCAACGTCTTTCTGCGTCAGGTCGAAGCTGTACAGGCGACGCGGCGCGATGACTTCGAGCTTGCCTTGCAGGCTGACCGGTTGCGGCAGGCTCTTCTTGTCGACGTTCAGACCGTCGATGAACGGGTAGGTCACGGTCAGGTCATCGGGGTTGGTGACGTTGGAGCTGGACGGGCTGAGCTGAATGCCGGGATCGGTTTCCGACCATTCCGGCTGGTAGCCAATGACACGTTTGTTACTCAGCGTGACCGACTGCCATTCCACGCCGTGAGGAAAGAGGAAGCCGCCGGGAATATTGAGGTTGAAAGGGAACACCGGTTGCAGGTCGGTGAGGTAGTCGGAGCTGGAATCCTTGTGCAGCACAAACAGACCGTTGATAAAGGTATCGACCAATGCCTGCGGGCTTGGGTAATGCTTGAGCACGCCGAGCGCATCTTCGCCGTATTCGGTTTTCGCCGGGTTGCTGTCGAGTTTCTGTTTTGCGCGCTGGAGCAACAGCAATGAGCCGCCGAGTTCGCTGACGGCGTCCTTGAGTTTCGGATCGGTGATGGTGTCCAGTGACTGTTCGAACTTGGCGGTTTTCTCTTCAAGACTTGTCGCGTGCTTCTCATCGCCGGGCGAGCAACCGCTCATTAGCAGCGCGAAGCAAATTCCGGCAGTTGTTATCGGCAATCGCACATCCATTTCCACTCATCCTGTCCAACGTCACTGGGCTTTCATAGGTTTGGACACTAGCAGAAATTCTTTGTCATACGTGCGCAAACGGCGGATTCAGGACGGTTTCTGGCGGTCATGGCGGGCTGGTATACTCGCCGCCATTTCCAGCCCCCAGTGTGAGATTCAATGGAACGCTTTATCGAAAACGCAATGTACGCCACGCGCTGGCTGCTGGCGCCGATCTACATCGGCTTGTCCCTCGGTCTGCTCGCGTTGGCACTGAAATTCTTCCAGGAAATCGTCCATATCCTGCCCAACGTGTTTGCGATGGCCGAGTCGGATCTGATTCTGGTACTGCTGTCGCTGATCGACATGGCGCTGGTCGGCGGCCTGTTGGTGATGGTGATGATTTCCGGGTACGAGAACTTCGTCTCGCAACTGGACATCGACGAGGGCAAGGAAAAGCTCAGCTGGCTGGGCACCATGGACTCGTCTTCGCTGAAGATGAAAGTCGCGGCGTCGATCGTGGCGATCTCTTCGATCCACTTGCTGCGCATCTTCATGGACGCCAAGAACGTCGATCCCGAGCACCTGATGTGGTACGTGATCATTCACATGACCTTCGTGATCTCGGCCTTCGCCATGGGTTACCTGGACAAGCTCACCAAGCACTGATCGTTTGTTGAACGCTGCAAAACACCGCCCGTCTGTTGCGAAACAGACGGGCGGTGTCGTTTGTGGCTTGTGCTTTCGGGCGCGCGGGCATATCCCTGTAGACGTCCTGATTCGCCACCGCGAGAGGTGCGCACATGAACCTGCAAGAGTTGAATGCGTTTGCCATTGCCAGGAAGGTCGATGAGCTGAATCTGATCTCGATGGAGGGCGGGATTTATCTGCTCGAAGCGCGGATGCATGGCGCGGCGTATCCGTTGAGTGATCCCAAGGGCAACATGCTGACGCTGCGTTCGGTGGAGCATGCGCGAGATTTGCTGCATGCCTTTCCGGTGCTGCCGTTCAACCTCGTACACACCTCGGTACATGATGAAATGTGTGGCCTGGGCGCCAGTGGCGAGGAAAGTCTGAAGGTACCGCTGGCCTGGCGTTCCGCCCTGTAGGCGCTGCGTCCCATCGCCGGAGCATCTGTGCTAGTCTGCTCGCCCTTTTGGTTCCGGGCGCGCCGGGACGCGCTGTGCACGCACGGCAAGTCTTGTGGCCGTCCGCACAGCGGAGCAGTGTCATGTCCGAAGTAAATCTGTCCACCGACGAAACCCGCGTCAGCTACGGCATCGGCCGTCAGCTGGGTGACCAGCTGCGCGACAACCCGCCACCGGGCGTTAGCCTGGACGCGATCCTGGCCGGTCTGACCGACGCTTTCGCCGGTAAGGAAAGCCGTGTTGGTCAGGAAGAAATGTCTGCCAGCTTCAAGGTTATCCGCGAAATCATGCAAGCCGAAGCGGCTGCCAAAGCTGAAGCCGCTGCTGGCGAAGGTCTGGCATTCCTGGCTGAAAACGCCAAGCGTGACGGCATCACCACTCTGGCTTCCGGCCTGCAATTCGAAGTGCTGACTCAGGGCGAAGGCGCCAAGCCAACCCGTGAAGACCAGGTGCGTACTCACTACCACGGCACGCTGATCGACGGCACTGTGTTCGACAGCTCCTACGAGCGCGGCCAGCCAGCAGAATTCCCGGTTGGCGGCGTGATCGCCGGCTGGACCGAAGCCCTGCAACTGATGAATGCCGGCAGCAAATGGCGTCTGTACGTGCCGAGCGAACTGGCTTACGGCGCGCAAGGCGTTGGTAGCATCCCGCCGCACAGCGTTCTGGTATTCGACGTCGAGCTGCTGGACGTTCTGTAATCCCGTGACCTTGTAGGAGCAAGGCTTGCCCGCGAAGGCGTCCGGTCAATCGACATCAATGTTGAATGAAAGACCGCTTTCGCGAGCAAGCTCTGCTCCTACAGGGTTTGTGGCGTGTTTCATATTTCGATCTTGTGCTGCAGTTCATGGGTCGGGCGCAACGCCCGGGCGTAGCAGAACAGGAACAGATTGCGCACCAGTTCCTTGAGCACCATCGGCTCGCTGGAACTCAGGCTGCTGACATCCAGATCCCCTTGATCCTGCAGCTCATGCAAGGCTTCCTCTTCAAGCACCGCACAGACCTCGCCGGTTTCCCGATGAAGGATCCTGAGGTAGGGATGTGGGCGATCCAGCCAGGCGTCGATCAAATAAGTCATGGTTCTCATCTCCATTGCAGGTGTTTGATGAGAATAATTCTTATTATCGAAATAGCAAGCGCCTATTGGCGGATTCTGATTTTTTCCGGGTAAAGATTGCGTAAGGTCAAAACGGCTGGCGTTTGGCTATTGCGTGGATTTATTGAGGTACGGCGGGGGAGGGTGAAGCTCCATCCCACGGCTGGCGCGGGATGGATGACAGCGCAATCAGACTTTTCTGACGAACTCGGATTTGAGTTTCATCGGGCCGATGCCGTCGATCTTGCAGTCGATGTCATGGTCGCCATCGCACAGGCGGATGTTCTTGACCTTGGTGCCGACCTTGACCACCAGCGAGGTGCCCTTGACCTTCAGATCCTTGATCACGGTGATGGTGTCGCCGTCCTGCAGGACGTTGCCGACCGAATCTTTCTTCACGGTGTCATCGGAGGCTGCTTCGGCTTCGCCGCTGGCAGACCACTCGTGGGCGCACTCCGGGCACACCAGTTGGGTACCGTCTTCGTAGGTGTATTCGGAATTGCATTTCGGGCAGGGTGGCAACGTGCTCACTAAGGCTCCTTGGGAGGGATCGCTAAAAGTCGCACATTGTATAGGGTTTTAGCTGTTCAGGCAGTCAAAAGCAAAAATCGCAGCCCCGACAACCCCTGTAGGAGCTGCCGAAGGCTGCGATCTTTTGATCTTGCTACAGCGATCTCAGTGAGTGCGGGCGACCGCAAACTCACTCAATTCAACCAGTGCATCGCGATATTCGCTGGCCGGCAGCGCTTCGAGGCACTTGATCGCACGGGCCACGTAATCGCGGGCCAGTTGCGCGGTGTACTCCAGCGAACCGGAGGCTTCCACGGCAATGCGGATGCTTTCCAGGTCTTCGATCCCGCCTTTCTGAATCGCCTGACGCACCAGTGCAGCCTGTTCCGGCGTGCCTTCGCGCATGGTGTAGATCAGCGGCAGGGTCGGCTTGCCTTCGGCCAGATCGTCACCGACGTTCTTGCCCAGGGTCTCGGCGTCGCCCTTGTAGTCGAGCAGATCGTCGACCAGTTGGAACGCCACACCGAGGTGATCGCCGAAAGTGCGCAGGGCTTCGCTCTGCTCAGCTGTGGCACCGGCCAGCGCCGCAGCACTGTGGGTCGATGCCTCGAAAAGCATCGCGGTTTTGCCGCGGATGACTTCCATGTAGGTTTCTTCGGTGGTGCTGGCGTCGCGAACCTTGGACAGCTGCAACACTTCGCCTTCAGCGATGATGCGCGTGGCCTGGGACAGGATCTTCATCACCGGCATCGAACCCAGTTCGACCATCATTTCGAACGAGCGCGAGTACAGGAAGTCGCCGACCAGCACGCTCGGAGCGTTGCCCCACATGGCATTGGCGGTCGAGCGGCCACGGCGCATGCCGGACATGTCGACAACGTCGTCATGCAGCAGGGTCGCGGTGTGCAGGAATTCGATGGTGGCGGCGAGCAGACGCATGTCGTCGCCTTCGCGACCCAATGCCTTGCCACACAGCAACACTAATAAAGGACGCAGGCGTTTACCGCCGGCCGACGTGATGTAATCGCCGATTTTCGATACCAGCGGTACTCGGGAAGTCAGCTGCTTCTTGATGATGCCGTCGACGGCGCTAAAATCGTCCGCCACCGCGCGGTAGAAAGCTTGGGGTTGCATCAGAGACAGTTGCTCCAGAAGGGTTGCGCGGCATGCTAGGACCCCCACCCGGACCTGTCAAGGCGCGATGGACGGCCTCTTGCAACACTTCAACAGCTTGCGTACAATCGCGCACCCTGAACTTCCTGGGCAGCACCTGCCTTACGCAATTGCAATCAGGCCTTCCAGCCTTATGCAGCCATGCCAGCCAATACCTCTTCTTATAAAGAGCTGGGTGAGCAGGATTATCGGAGAAATACCATGTCGTACGCAGTAATTGTTACTGGTGGCAAGCAATACAAAGTCGCCCCAGGTGAATACCTGAAGATCGAAAAACTGGAAATCGCTACCGGCGAATCCGTTACTTTTGATCGCGTTCTGTTGGTCGCCAATGGCGATGACGTGAACATCGGCGCTCCAGTTGTTGCTGGCGCTACCGTTGTGGCTGAAGTGATCTCCCAAGGTCGTCACGATAAAGTCCGCATCATCAAGTTCCGTCGTCGTAAGCACCACATGAAGCGTATGGGCCACCGCCAGTGGTACACCGAGATCAAAATCACCGGTATTCAGGCTTAATTTCAGCCTAATTCCTCACTAGGAGAATTGACTCATGGCACACAAAAAAGCTGGTGGTAGTACCCGTAACGGTCGCGACTCAGAAGCCAAACGCCTTGGCGTTAAGATGTATGGCGGCCAGAAAATCATTCCGGGCAACATCATCGTGCGTCAGCGCGGCACCCAATTCCACGCTGGCTACGGCGTTGGCATGGGTAAAGATCACACCCTCTTCGCGAAAATCGAAGGCGTGATCAAGTTTGAAGTAAAGGGCGCGTTCAACCGCCGTTACGTGAGCGTTGTCGCAGCTTAATTGCGCAATCGCTGGAAAAGCCCTGTCTCGCGACGGGGCTTTTTCGTTTGTGGGGTGAGTCTCTTGCAAAACTGTTTGTATGGGCTGTCGGCGTGCGATGCAGGTCGTGTTTTGGGGTCGCTGCGCTCATTTTTGCAAGAGTCTTATGTCTTGATTGTTTTTCGGCTCGTCCGTACGGCGAGAGGCGTTGGTTATGAAGTTTGTTGATGAAGTATCGATTCGCGTAAAGGCTGGTGACGGTGGCAACGGTGCCATGAGTTTCCGTCGGGAAAAATTCATCGAAAACGGTGGCCCGAACGGTGGTGATGGCGGTGACGGCGGTTCCATCTACATGATGGCTGACGAAAACCTCAACACCCTGGTCGACTACCGTTACACCCGGCACTTCGATGCCGAGCGCGGTTCCAACGGTGGCAGCACTGACTGCACCGGCAAGAAGGGCGAAGACCTGATCCTGCGTGTGCCGGTTGGCACCACAGTGATCGACTCCGCCACTCAGGAAGTCATCGGCGACCTGACCAAGGCTGGTCAGAAGTTGATGGTTGTGCAGGGCGGCTGGCACGGTCTGGGCAACACCCGTTTCAAATCCAGTACCAACCGTGCGCCGCGTCAAACCACGCCGGGTAAGCCGGGTGAGCAGCGCGACCTGAAACTGGAAATGAAAGTACTGGCTGACGTTGGCCTGCTGGGCTTGCCGAACGCCGGTAAAAGTACCTTTATCCGTTCGGTGTCGGCGGCCAAGCCGAAAGTTGCCGACTACCCGTTCACCACGCTGGTGCCAAACCTCGGTGTGGTCAGCGTCGATCGCTGGAAGAGCTTCGTTGTTGCGGACATTCCGGGTCTGATCGAAGGCGCTTCTGATGGTGCCGGTCTGGGTATTCGCTTCCTCAAGCACTTGGCGCGTACGCGTCTGCTGCTGCACCTCGTCGACATGGCGCCGCTGGATGACGCCAGCGCTCCGGACGCGGCAGAAGTGATCGTCAACGAGCTGATCAAGTTCAGCCCGTCCCTGGCCGAGCGTGATCGCTGGCTGGTGCTGAACAAGTGCGACCAGATCCTTGAAGAAGAGCACGAAGAGCGCGTCAAGGAGATCGTTGGTCGCCTGGAATGGACTGGCCCGGTTTACGTGATCTCGGCTATCGCCAAGATCGGTACCGAGCGTCTGTGCCACGACATCATGCGTTACATGGAAGATCGTGCCGATCGCCTTGCTGCTGATCCGGCTTACAAGGAAGAGCTGGCCGACCTCGATCAGCGCATCGAAGACGAAGCCCGCGCCCAGTTGCAGGCGCTGGACGACAAGCGTGCCCTGCGCCGCAGCGGCGTGAAGTCGGTTCACGACATCGGCGACGATGATTGGGACGAAGAAGATGTAGATGACGAAGACGGTCCGGAAATCATTTACGTGCGTGACTGATCCGTTGCGATAAACTTGAACGCCGCTCAATCGAGCGGCGTTTTAGTATCTGGAAATCGATCGTTGGTAAGGCATAGCCACGAATAACGTCACGGGCGGCGCTGGGTCGCGCTGCCCTCAAGCTAAGGTTGAAGATGATGCGGAGCAAGGTGACAGGTGCGCAGCGTTGGGTCGTGAAGATCGGCAGCGCTTTGCTGACAGCAGATGGCAAAGGGCTGGATCGCGCGGCTATGAGTGTCTGGGTTGAGCAAATGGTGGCGCTGCATGAAGCGGGCGTCGAGCTGGTGCTGGTGTCCTCCGGGGCGGTGGCGGCCGGTATGAGCCGTTTGGGCTGGACCGCGCGACCCAGCGCGATGCACGAGCTCCAGGCGGCCGCCGCGATCGGTCAGATGGGTTTGGTGCAGGCGTGGGAATCAAGCTTCGCCGAGCATGGCCGGCACACGGCGCAAATTCTCCTGACTCACGACGACTTGTCCGACCGCAAGCGCTACCTCAATGCCCGTAGCACCTTGCGTGCGCTGGTCGAGCTGAAAGTCATTCCGGTGATCAATGAAAACGACACCGTGGTGACTGACGAAATCCGTTTTGGCGACAACGACACGCTGGCGGCGCTGGTGGCCAACCTGGTCGAAGCGGATCTGCTAGTGATCCTTACCGACCGCGACGGCATGTTCGACGCCGATCCGCGCAACAATCCGGATGCGCAGCTGATCTACGAAGCGCGCGCCGATGATCCGAGTCTCGATGCGGTCGCCGGCGGTACCGGTGGTGCGTTGGGGCGTGGCGGCATGCAGACCAAGCTGCGCGCGGCGCGTCTGGCTGCGCGTTCCGGTGCGCACACCATCATCGTTGGCGGGCGCCTTGAGCGCGTGCTTGATCGCCTGAAAGCGGGCGAGCGCATCGGCACCTTGCTGTCGCCTGAGCGCGGCATGCTCGCGGCGCGCAAGCAATGGCTGGCCGGCCATCTACAAACGCGCGGCACGCTGGTGCTGGACGATGGTGCGGTGTCGGCGCTGTCCAAAGGCAACAAAAGCCTGCTGCCGGTCGGCGTGAAACTGGTGCAGGGTAGCTTCCGTCGCGGTGAGATGGTGGTGTGCGTGGCGCCGGACGGTCGTGAGATCGCTCGTGGCCTGGCCAACTACAGCGCGCTGGAAGCACAAAAAATCATCGGTCAGTCGTCGGATGCGATTGTCGGTTTGCTCGGTTACATGGCGGAGCCAGAACTGGTTCACCGTGACAACCTGATCCTGGTGTAAGGAAAACTCGATGCGTTTAGCAAAAGGATTGTTGGGCCTGCTGATGGCGATGCCATTGCTGGCCTCGGCCGAGGAAATCGGTCAGGTGTCGACAGTGTTCAAATTCGTCGGCCCGAACGACCGGATCGTGGTCGAAGCGTTTGATGATCCGAAGGTCGAAGGCGTGACCTGCTACCTGTCGCGCGCCAAGACGGGCGGGGTGAAGGGTGGTTTGGGTCTGGCTGAAGATCGCGCAGAAGCGTCGATCGCCTGTCGTCAGGTGGGGCCGATCAAGTTCAATGGCGATCTGAAGGATGGCGATGAGGTGTTCAAGGAGCGCACGTCGCTGGTGTTCAAGACCATGCAGGTGGTGCGTTTCCTCGACAAGAAGCGCAATACGCTGGTGTATCTGGTCTATAGCGATCGCTTGATCGAAGGCAGCCCGCAGAATGCTGTTACAGCGATCCCGATCCTGCCATGGGTGCCCGTCCAGCAATAACCCCGCAAACCAACTGTAGGAGTGAGCCTGCTCGCGATAGCGGTGTAACAGTCAATAATTGCATCGACTGACACATCGCTATCGCGAGCAGGCTCACTCCTACAGTTGGTTTTGCGCAGGATTTGTTAAATCACAGGCAATAAAAAACCGACCCTAAGGTCGGTTTTTTAATGACTACGTCGATTAAGCAGCTTCTTTCAGTGCTTTAACGTGGCCATTCAGACGGCTCTTATGACGAGCAGCCTTGTTCTTGTGGATGATGCCTTTATCGGCCATACGGTCGATAACTGGCACAGCCAGAACGTATGCAGCTTGAGCTTTTTCAGCGTCTTTTGCGTCAATGGCTTTAACTACATTCTTGATGTAGGTGCGAACCATGGAACGCAGGCTGGCGTTGTGGCTGCGACGCTTCTCAGCCTGTTTTGCACGTTTTTTGGCGGAAGGTGAGTTGGCCACCGTCGAGCTCCTCGAAAGACTTTTTAGGAAATAGCAAACAAAATAGGCCGCGAATCATGCCGATGAAGAGAAGTCTTGTCAAGGGCACTTGAATCGTTCCGCTAAGTGGTAGGTATAAAGAGGCGGGATATTTATTTCCGGCGCTTGACCTGTAAACTCGCGAGCTTTGGCTCTGTGCTGCTGCGGCGCGGAGTATCGCATAAGTAGGCGCTTAATTCGCCTGCTGTTTATCGACAGGCACAAATTCCCTCAATGAATCTGCTCAAATCGTTGGCCGCCGTCAGCTCTATCACGATGCTTTCCCGGATTCTGGGTTTTGTTCGTGACACGCTCATCGCCCGCACATTCGGCGCCGGGATGGCGACAGACGCCTTCTTTATCGCCTTCAAACTGCCCAATCTGCTGCGAAGAATTTTTGCCGAGGGCGCTTTCTCCCAGGCATTCGTGCCAATTCTGGCCGAATACAAAAGTCAGCAGGGCGAAGAGGCGACCCGTACCTTCATTGCCTACGTATCGGGCTTGCTGACGCTGGTACTGGCGATCGTCACCGCACTGGGCATGATCGCGGCGCCTTGGGTGATCTGGGCCACGGCGCCCGGTTTCACCGATACGCCGGAAAAATTCCAGCTCACCTCTGATCTGTTGCGGGTGACGTTCCCCTATATATTGCTGATCTCGCTGTCATCGCTGGCCGGCGCGATCCTCAATACCTGGAACCGTTTCTCGGTGCCCGCATTTGTGCCGACCTTCCTTAACGTCAGCATGATCGTGTTCTCGCTGTTCCTCACCCCGTACTTCGATCCACCAGTCATGGCCCTTGGCTGGGCGGTATTGGTCGGTGGTCTGGCGCAGCTGCTCTATCAACTGCCGCACCTGAAAAAGATCGGCATGCTGGTGCTGCCGCGTCTGAACCTGCGCGATACCGGCGTGTGGCGCGTGATGAAGCAGATGCTGCCGGCGATCCTCGGTGTCTCGGTCAGCCAGATTTCGCTGATCATCAACACTATCTTCGCCTCGTTTCTGGTCGCAGGTTCGGTGTCGTGGATGTACTACGCCGACCGTTTGATGGAGTTGCCATCCGGTGTGCTTGGCGTGGCGTTGGGCACGATTTTGCTGCCGACATTGGCAAAAACCTATGCGAGCAAGGATCGTCACGAGTATTCGCGGATCCTCGATTGGGGCCTGCGTCTGTGCTTTGTGCTGGTGCTGCCGTGCTCGCTGGCGTTGGGGATTCTCGCCGAGCCGCTGACCGTGTCGCTGTTCCAGTACGGTCAGTTCAGCGGCTTTGACGCAGAAATGACTCAACGTGCGCTGATTGCTTATTCTGTCGGCCTGCTCGGGATTATCGTGATCAAAGTGCTGGCGCCGGGCTTTTATGCGCAACAGAACATCCGCACCCCGGTGAAAATCGCAATCTTCACCTTGGTGGTTACCCAGCTGTTCAACCTGGTATTGATCGGCCCACTGGCTCACGCCGGTCTGGCCTTGGCCATCAGTGCGGGTGCCTGCCTCAACGCCGGGCTGCTGTTCTATCAGCTGCGCAAGCAGCAGATGTATCAGCCGCAGCCGGGTTGGGCCAAGTTCGGTTTCAAACTGGTGGTCGCGGTGGCGGTGATGTCCGTGGTGCTGTTGATCGGCATGCATTTCATGCCGCCATGGGATCAAGGGCACATGCTTGAGCGCTTCCTGCGTCTGGGCGCCTTGGTCGCGGCGGGCGTGGTGTCCTATTTCGGTATGTTGCTGCTGCTCGGTTTCCGCCTGCGCGACTTCAATCGCAAGGCCTTGAGCTAAGGTTTTTCTCTTTATGGATGGGCGCGGGCCGGCAGTTTTGTCGGCTCGTTCACTTTGCGTTACGGTGTTGCCTGTCGTCGGCCGTCGGGTGTGGTTATAATCGACCACTTTATGAGCAAGAAGCGCGTTATGCAGCTGGTTCGAGGCCTCCACAACTTGCGCCCCCAGCATCGGGGCTGCGTCGCCACTATTGGCAACTTTGACGGTGTTCACCGTGGTCACCAGGCTATCCTGGCCCGACTGCGTGAGCGTGCGCTCGAGTTGGGCGTACCCAGCTGCGTGGTGATTTTCGAGCCGCAGCCACGGGAATTCTTTGCCCCCGAGACCGCGCCGGCACGTCTGGCCCGGTTGCGCGACAAGCTGCAACTGCTGGCCGCCGAAGGCGTCGACCGGGTGTTGTGCCTGGCGTTCAACCAGCGCTTGAGCAAACTCAGCGCCAGTGAGTTCGTCGACACCATCCTTGTGGATGGCCTCGGCGTGCAGCATCTTGAAGTCGGTGACGATTTCCGCTTTGGCTGCGACCGCCTCGGTGATTTCGATTTCCTGATGCAGGCCGGGCAGGTTCACGGTTTTACCGTCGAAGCGGCGCAAACCGTCGAGCTGGACGGCATTCGCGTCAGCAGCACGCAAGTGCGCAATGCCTTGGCCGCCGCCGATTTTGCCTTGGCCGAACGTTTGCTCGGTCGCCCGTACCGGATCGCCGGTCGCGTGCTGCATGGCCAGAAACTGGCCCGGCAACTGGGCACGCCCACTGCCAACATTCAACTCAAGCGTCGTCGCGTGCCGTTCACCGGGGTCTATCTGGTGGATGTCGATATAGACGGCAAGACCTGGCCCGGCGTCGCCAATATCGGCGTGCGGCCTACGGTACAAGGTGATGGCAAGGCCCACCTTGAAGTCCATCTTTTAGATTTTGCCGGCGATCTGTATGACCGGCGTTTGACGGTGGTTTTCCACCAAAAGCTGCGTGAAGAGCAGCGCTTCGCCTCCCTGGAGGCATTGAAAACGGCGATCAATGCGGATGTCGCCACCGCCCGTGCACTAGCCGCACCTAGCGCCCATCGCTAATGAAGAGCCTTAAATGACCGACTATAAAGCCACGCTTAACCTTCCGGACACCGCCTTCCCAATGAAGGCCGGCCTGCCACAGCGCGAACCGCAGATTCTGCAGCGCTGGGACAGTATTGGCCTGTACGGAAAGTTGCGCGAGATTGGCAAGGATCGTCCGAAGTTCGTTCTGCATGACGGCCCTCCGTATGCCAACGGCACGATCCACATCGGTCACGCACTGAACAAGATTCTCAAGGACATGATCATCCGCTCGAAGACCCTGTCGGGTTTCGACGCGCCGTATGTTCCGGGTTGGGACTGCCACGGCCTGCCGATCGAGCACAAGGTTGAAGTGACCCACGGCAAAAATCTGGGCGCGGACAAGACCCGCGAACTGTGCCGTGCCTACGCCACCGAGCAGATCGAAGGACAGAAGTCCGAATTCATCCGTCTCGGCGTGCTGGGCGACTGGGCTAACCCGTACAAAACCATGGATTTCAAGAACGAGGCCGGTGAAATCCGTGCCCTCGCGGAAATCGTCAAGGGCGGTTTCGTGTTCAAGGGCCTCAAGCCGGTGAACTGGTGCTTTGACTGCGGTTCGGCCCTGGCTGAAGCGGAAGTCGAGTACGAGAACAAAAAGTCCTCGACCATCGACGTTGCGTTCCCGATTGCTGACGAAGCCAAACTGGCTGCCGCGTTCGGTCTGCCATCGTTGAGCAAACCTGCCTCGATCGTGATCTGGACCACCACCCCGTGGACCATCCCGGCCAACCAGGCACTGAACGTTCACCCGGAATTCAACTACGCACTGGTGGATGTCGGCGACAAGCTGCTGGTGCTGGCTGAAGAGCTGGTTGAAGCCTGCCTGGCGCGCTACGGCATCGAAGGTTCGGTCATCGCGACCACCACCGGTAAAGAGCTGGAGCTGATCAACTTCCGTCACCCGTTCTACGACCGTCTGTCGCCGGTGTACCTGGCTGACTACGTTGAACTGGGCGCTGGCACCGGCGTGGTTCACTCCGCTCCGGCTTACGGCGTAGACGACTTCGTGACCTGCAAAAAATACGGCATGGTCAACGACGACATCCTCAATCCAGTACAAAGCAACGGCGTTTACGTGCCGTCGCTGGAATTCTTCGGCGGCCAGTTCATCTGGAAGGCCAACCCGGCCATCGTCGACAAGCTGACCGAAGTCGGTGCGCTGATGCACACCACCGTCATCGAACACAGCTACATGCACTGCTGGCGCCACAAGACCCCGCTGATCTACCGCGCCACTGCGCAGTGGTTCATCGGCATGGACAAAGAGCCAACCAGCGGCGACACCCTGCGTGTACGTTCGCTCAAAGCCATCGAAAACACCAAGTTCGTGCCGGCCTGGGGCCAGGCGCGACTGCATTCGATGATCGCCAACCGTCCGGACTGGTGCATCTCGCGTCAACGTAACTGGGGCGTGCCGATCCCGTTCTTCCTGAACAAGGAAAGCGGCGAACTGCACCCACGCACCGTCGAGCTGATGGAAGAAGTCGCCAAACGCGTTGAAGTCGAAGGCATCGAAGCCTGGTTCAAGATGGACGCTGCCGAGCTGCTCGGCGACGAAGCGCCGCTGTACGACAAAATCAGCGACACCCTCGACGTCTGGTTCGATTCGGGCACCACGCACTGGCACGTCCTGCGCGGTTCGCACACGATGGGTCACGAGAGCGGCCCGCGCGCCGATCTGTACCTGGAAGGTTCTGACCAACACCGTGGCTGGTTCCACTCGTCGCTGCTGACCGGTTGCGCCATCGACAATCACGCGCCGTACCGCGAACTGCTGACTCACGGTTTTACCGTCGACGAAGCCGGCCGCAAGATGTCCAAATCGCTGGGCAACGTGATTGCGCCGCAGAAAGTCAACGACACCCTGGGCGCCGACATCATGCGTCTGTGGGTGGCTTCGACTGACTACTCCGGCGAGATGGCGGTTTCCGACCAGATCCTGCAGCGCAGCGCGGACGCCTATCGTCGTATCCGTAACACCGCGCGCTTCCTGCTCTCGAACCTGAGCGGTTTCAACCCGGCCACCGACATCCTGCCGGCTGAAGAAATGCTCGCGCTGGATCGTTGGGCGGTCGACCGCACCTTGCTGCTGCAACGCGAGCTGCAAGAGCATTACGGCGAATACCGTTTCTGGAACGTCTACTCGAAGATCCACAACTTCTGCGTGCAGGAGCTGGGCGGTTTCTACCTCGACATCATCAAGGACCGTCAGTACACCACTGGCGCCAACAGCAAGGCTCGCCGTTCGGCGCAAACCGCGCTGTTCCACATCTCCGAAGCGCTGGTGCGCTGGATCGCGCCGATCCTCGCTTTCACCGCCGACGAACTGTGGGAATACCTGCCGGGCGAGCGTAACGAATCGGTCATGCTCAACACCTGGTACGAAGGCCTGACCGAACTGCCAGCTGACGTTGAACTGGGCCGCGACTACTGGGAGCGCGTAATGGCGGTCAAAGTAGCGGTCAACAAAGAAATGGAAATCCAGCGCGCGGCCAAAGCCGTCGGTGGCAACCTGCAAGCCGAAGTGACGCTGTACGCCGAAGACGCCCTGAGCGCCGATCTGGCCAAGCTGAGCAACGAGCTGCGCTTTGTCCTGATCACTTCGACGGCCAGCGTTGCGCCTTTTGTCAGCGCACCTGAAGACGCGGTCGTGACTGAAGTCAGCGGCCTGAAGCTGAAGATCGTCAAATCGGCCTTCCCGAAGTGCGCCCGTTGCTGGCACTGCCGTGAAGACGTTGGTGTGAACCCGGAGCATCCGGAAATCTGCGGTCGTTGCGTCGACAACATCAGCGGCGCTGGCGAGGTTCGTCACTATGCCTAATGCCGTTGGCCGTTTCGGACGGTTGAGCTGGCTCTGGTTGAGTTTGCTGGTTCTGGTCATTGACCAGGCCAGCAAGTTTTACTTCGAAGGCAAGCTCGAAATGTTCCAGCAGATCGTGATCATTCCTGATTACTTCAGCTGGACACTGGCGTACAACACCGGCGCTGCCTTCAGCTTCCTCGCGGACAGCTCCGGCTGGCAGCGCTGGCTGTTTGCCCTGATCGCCATTGTGGTCAGTGCGGTGCTGGTGGTCTGGCTCAAGCGCCTGGGCCGCAACGAAACCTGGCTGGCCGTCGCTTTGGCGCTGGTGCTGGGTGGCGCGCTGGGCAATCTGTACGACCGCATTGCCCTGGGTCATGTGATCGATTTCATTCTGGTGCACTGGCAGAATCGCTGGTACTTCCCGGCGTTCAACTTCGCCGACAGCGCGATTACCGTTGGCGCGATAATGCTGGCACTGGACATGTTCAAAACCAAGAAAACCGAAGAGGCCGTTCATGACTGAACAGGTATTGGCTGAGCAACGCATCGGCCAGAACACGGAAGTCACTTTGCACTTTGCATTGCGCCTGGAGAACGGCGACACCGTCGACAGCACGTTCGACAAAGCCCCGGCGACCTTCAAGGTCGGCGACGGCAACTTGCTGCCAGGTTTCGAAGCGGCGCTGTTCGGCTTCAAGGCCGGTGACAAGCGCACGCTGACTGTTGAGCCGGAAAATGCTTTCGGCCAGCCGAACCCGCAGAACGTACAGATCATCCCGCGCTCGCAGTTCGTCGACATGGAGCTGTCGCCGGGTTTGCTGGTGATCTTCAACGATGCGGCCAATACTGAGCTGCCGGGCGTGGTGAAAGAATTCGACGACACGCAAGTGACCATCGACTTCAACCACCCGCTGGCAGGCAAGACGCTGACCTTTGACGTGGAAATCATTTCCGTTAAAGCGCTATAAAAATGTAGGAGTGAGCCTTTGTGGCGAGGGGATTTATCCCCGTTGGGGTGCGAAGCGCCCCCGAACCAGGCACCGCAATTCTGAATGAATGCGCTGAAAGGTCGACGACTGCTACGCAGCCGAACGGGGATAAATCCCCTCGCCACAGAGAGCTGATCCCTACAATGGTTTTTCATTGTTTTCGCGCGCAAGACACGAGGCATAGCATGCAAATCAAACTCGCCAATCCCCGTGGCTTCTGCGCCGGTGTGGACCGGGCGATCGAAATCGTCAACCGCGCCCTGGAAGTCTTCGGGCCACCGATCTACGTGCGCCATGAAGTGGTGCACAACAAGTTCGTCGTTGAAGACCTGCGCAGTCGTGGCGCGATCTTCGTCGAAGAACTGGATCAGGTGCCGGACGACGTCATCGTCATTTTCAGTGCCCACGGCGTTTCCCAGGCCGTGCGTACCGAAGCCGCCGGCCGTGGTCTGAAAGTATTCGACGCCACGTGCCCGCTGGTGACCAAGGTGCACATCGAAGTCGCGAAATACAGCCGCGACGGTCGTGAATGCATCCTGATCGGCCACGCCGGTCACCCGGAAGTCGAAGGCACCATGGGCCAGTACGACGCCAGCAATGGCGGCGCGATCTACCTGGTTGAAGACGAAAAAGACGTTGCCGAATTGCAGGTGCATAACCCGGAAAAACTGGCTTTCGTCACCCAGACCACGCTGTCGATGGACGACACCAGTCGCGTCATTGATGCCTTGCGCACACGCTTCCCGGCTATCGGCGGCCCGCGCAAGGACGACATCTGTTACGCCACGCAAAACCGTCAGGACGCGGTCAAGCAACTGGCCGACGAATGCGATGTGGTGTTGGTGGTCGGCAGCCCGAACAGCTCCAACTCCAACCGCTTGCGCGAACTGGCCGAGCGCATGGCCACCCCGGCCTACCTGATCGACGGCGCTGAAGACCTGCAAAAGAGCTGGTTCGACGGTGTCGAGCGTATCGGCATCACCGCTGGCGCCTCCGCACCGGAAGTGCTGGTGCGTGGCGTGATTCAGCAACTGCAAGCCTGGGGCGCGACCGGCGCCGATGAGCTGGCCGGGCGCGAAGAGAACATCACGTTCTCGATGCCGAAAGAGCTGCGCGTTCGTTCGATCTGACGTTTTTGGCTTTCTGACACAACGCCTGTTCAGCGCTTTTGCTGCTCAGGCGCACGCGACCGGTCGCCGCCAGCACCACCTGGCGCTGGCTGACCGGCTCGTGAGTCGAGCAAATATGTAATGTCCCTGCCTGAAACGCCCGCCCGGGCATCAGCGGTTGTCCCAGACTGCTGAAGCGCACGTATCGACTCACTGATCGATTACCGACAATCGGCACCTTTGCGTCACTCGCACGTTCTGCCAACAAGGGATTGCTGCTGTCCGCAGATCCTTTGCCGCTGATATCCACAATGATCCGCCAGCCCTGACTCCAGTCACCGTTGATGCCATGAATCACCACGCTCTGATTGCGCGTGATGGCCAGGCTGCGTGCGTTGCGAACACCGTCGAGCAGCGACTGCGCGGCGAGATCCCGCTGGTTCGATTCGCGCAGCGTTGCGAACGCCGGATTGACCAACAGCAGAACAATTGCGCCGATCGCCAGTCCCATAAGCAGTTCTATCAGGCTGAAACCGTGTTGCGTCATGAAAACTCCCTCCGTGGAGTGTGATGAGCGGCGCGATCCTTACGCCGCGCAGGGCAAATCAACCGACGCGGGTCGGTTGAATGTTCTAGCGTGTAGAAGCAGGTATAGCCGACGGCAACGGAGGGCATCGATGGATCTTCGTACAAAAGGTTTCACGCTGATCGAGTTGTTGGTGGCGATGGCGATCTTTGTGTTGCTCATCACACTTGCCGTGCCGGCGTTCACCAAGTCGATCCAGAGCAGCAAGGCCGATACCGAAATGGGCGATCTGCAACGGGCAATCAATTTTGCCCGGCTTGAAGCGATTGATCGTGGCGTGACCACTCGCTTGCGCCCGAGCGCCGGCGGCAGCATCTGGACGGGTGAATTGGCGGTTTACGACAGTACTGGCACGCCGGCGAATGTATTGCGGGTTGTTCCAGCGATGAGCAGCGGCGCCACTCTGGCGCTACCCTCTGGAGTGACCGCGCTGGATTTCAACAATCTCGGCGGTCTGGCCGCACCGACTACGGCGGTGGTCATCAGTTACACGCTGGGCACGCAAAGCAGGACGCTGAACGTGTGTTTGAACGGACGAATTCAATTGGGTGGAATTTGCGGATGAGGGCAGGGAGTCAACACGCACAGGAGGGCATGACGCTGATCGAGGTGCTGGTCGCGTTGCTGATTCTGACCGTCGGGTTATTGGGCGCGGCGGCGGTGCAACTGAATGCGCTGAAGTACACCGACAGCTCGCGGATGACCAGTCAGGCCAGTTTTATCGCCTACGACATGATGGATCGCATTCGCGCCAACTCCGGCGCCGACTACACCGTGACGCCGCCGACCTCGGGCAATCTCAGCGTCGCTCGCGATCAGGATCTCTACGATTTCACCACCAACATCATTGCTTTCGGCGGGCCGACCGCCACTGGCAGCATCACGCTCAATCAACGGGTGTACACCATCACCATCAACTGGAGTGACGCGCGGGCCGCCAACACCGCCAGCGCGCCGCGCAGTTTCGTCCTCAGCAGTCGCGCGGCGGTCGATCCGGTGGCCACGCCATGAGGCGCGATAATCGGGGTTTCGGCCTGATCGAATTGCTCGTGGCTCTCGCGCTGGGTCTGATCATCGTACTGGGTGTCGTGCAGATTTTCATCGCGGCGAAAAATACCTATGTCAGTCAGAACAGCGCCGCCGCGATGCAGGAGGATGCGCGTTTTGTGCTGAGCAAAATGATTCAGGAAATTCGCATGGTCGGCATGTTCGGTTGCCTCGGCACGATTACCGATTCGAGCACGGCGGGGGATTTCAATGCCGCGCAGATCGCTCCGATCGGCTGGGATAACGCCAACCTCAAACTGACGCTGGTGACCGCCGATATCGGCAGCGGTGGTGGCACGCCGACCTGGACGGTGCTCTCCGATTGCCGCAACAGCGCCACGGCGTATACCGGTTTACGAACGGCGGCGACCGGACAGATTGCCTTTCCGATTCGCCGATTGATCTACAGCTTCAGCAACAGCCAGATACTCATGGGCACCGGCAGCGGAACGCCGACCCAGCAGGTGCTGGTGAACAACGTCAGTGCTTTCACCGTCACCTTCGGCCTGGCGAGTTCTGCGACCGATGTGGCCGCTTCAACTTACAGCGCCAACCCCAGCGATCCGGCACGCATCCGCAGTGTGCGCCTGAGCCTGACCCTGCTCGACCCCAACAGCCGGGTCGCCCCGCAAACCTTCAACGTGGTTGCCGCTTTGCGCAACCGCTTGCAGTGAGGGCCAGGGTGATGCGGATTTCTCTTCACAGCAGGAAGGCCCAGCGCGGCATGGCGTTGCTGGTCAGTCTGGTGTTTTTGTTGTTACTGACGCTGATTGGTTTGTCGTCGATGCAGAGCGCCAACCTGCAGGAAAAAATGGCCGGCAGTGTGAGTTTGCGTAATCAGTCGTTCCAGACTGCGGAAGCGGCGTTGCGGGTGGGCGAAAGTGCGGTGCAACTCGATACTTACACCTTGGCGGTGTGCAGCGGCACGACGCAATGCGCGCCGCCGGCGGAATCTTCGGTGGTCAGTGCGGCAGGGCTCAATTCCACCTCGGGCGTGACGTGGATCGCGACCGGAAATGGTTTCTATGGTGTGCAAAACATTGGCACCACACTCACGGCGGTGAACGTACCGAGCAATACCTCGGCAACGTTGTATCGAGTGACCGCCGTCGGCATCGCCGGCACTTCGCGCAGCGTGGTGGAGAGTGTTTATGCGAAGTATTGAGCGCTATGGATCGCTGCTGCTCGGCCTGTTGCTGAGCTTTTATCTGACGGCACCGGCGTATGCGTTCACGCCGTCGGATTCGCCGTTGTTGAGCGCTGCAGCGGTTCCGCCAAACGTGATGCTGTTGATCGATGATTCGGGGAGCATGAACAGCATCATTTATGCGTCCGGTTTCAACCCCGCCGACAATCCCACACCCGCACGACAATGCAACGCCTTGCTCGGCTTGTGTCTGAGTTCGACAGCGATCACCGGTGACACGATCTTTCTGTCGAGCCTGCCGACATCCGGCTGTTCCGGTGGCGCCTATGCGTTCTACAACAACAGCATCGCGCCGCTGTGCCTGAAACTGCCGGATCCCGTGGGCAGCGGCAACACGCGTTATTCGGGCGATTACATTTCCTACGTGGTCAGTCTGGCCATCAACAACGGCACCCGCGATTTCACCACCGGGGCGATTCCCAACGATTACCGGATCAACGTGGCGCGCAACGTATCGACGGCACTGGTGACCAGCAACCGCACCTTGCGAATGGGTCTTTCGACCTTCAATCCGGCCACCAGCAACAACTCCGGCAATGGCGGGTACATCGCGCGATCGATCAGCGATCTGGCACCGGTCTCCGGCAGCGTGACTCAGGCCCAGGCGGATACCAACTACAACGCGCTCATCTCATCGATCAACGCTTTGAGCGCCGTGGCCAACACGCCGTTGGCGGAAACCTATTACGAGATCACCCGCTACATGCGCGGCTTGGCGCCGTACTACAACAGCACACCAACGACCTATACCAGCCCGATTCAGTATCGCTGCCAGAAAAACTACGGCGTGGTGATCACCGATGGTTTGCCGACGTTTGACCGAACCTTCCCGACCAACGACCCGTTGGGCGGCACTCGTTTACCGAACTGGGATGGCGTCAACAATGACGGCAACAACCTCAATGGCGACAATGAGGGCGACACGCTGTATCTGGACGACATCGCCAAATTCGCCTTCGACATCGACATGCGTTCGACCGGCACCGACGCGGCGGGCAAGAGCTGGAATGCGGTGGATTTTCCCAAGCAAAACTTGAACACCTACACGGTGGGGTTCACGGCGGCCAACGACATGTTGTCGGATGCGGCCAGTTATGGGCAGGGCAAGTATTATCAGGCGACGGACAGCACGGGGCTGAATGCGGCACTGTCGTCGGCGTTGAGTGATATCACTTCCAAGGCGGGCTCCGGCGGCAGCGGCGTCGCCAGCGGCACCACGCTGGCGAGCGGCACCAGCTATTTCCAGACCAGTTACGACCCCAAGGATTGGCGCGGCACCATTAAGTCTTTCGGCTTCACGTCTTCCGGGGCGGTGAATACGTCGACCACGCTTTGGACGACTGATACGACCATAGTGCCCGGAGCGACTGCGCCGACTTACCAATCCTGGAACACCACGAGCAACGCCGCCGTGACGCTGGCTTACGGCAACTTTTCCCCAGCGCAACAAACCACGCTCAGTCAGAGTCTGCCCACCGGAATCACCGGCAATGATCTGGTGGAGTGGAGCAAAGGCACCAACAAAACCGGGCTCAAGGTTCGCAACGTATTGCTCGGCGACATCATCAATTCGCCATTGGTGCTGGCGGCCCCCACGGACAAGACCGCTGCCGACTTGTCCGGCGATAGCACTTATAGCGCTTATCTGACGACCAAAGCCGCGAACATGAACGCCAATCTGGTGGTGAATGCCAACGACGGTTTCGTCAACATCATCAACTCGGCCAATGGCAACCGGCGCTACGCCTACATGCCGTCCAGTGTGTTGCCGTCGCTACGGCTGATTGCTGATCCGACCTACATCAATGGCGTCAGCCACAAGTTTCTCGTCGACGGGCAAGTCGGAGTGTTCGACGCGCAGTCCGGCACCTCATGGAAAACCCTGGCCATTGGTGGCACCGGTGCCGGGGGAAAAACGTTTTACGGGCTGCAACTATTTGATGCTTCTGCGGGGAATGTGATCAAGGCGTTATGGGAGGTCAGTGCGCCGAACACGGCCAGCACCGCCAACGCTTTTAATGATCTGGGTTACGCCTACGCACGGCCGGAAGTGGCACGCTTGGCCGACGGTCGTTGGGCGGCGTTTATTTCCAACGGTTACGGCAGCAATTCTGGTGTGGCCGCGCTGTATGTGCTGGATGTACGCGACGGCTCGCTGATCAAGAAGATCGTCATCGACAGCACGGAAACCACCAACGGTTTGTCCTCGGTAAAGCTCAAGGTCAACTCTTCCAATGTCGTGCAGGCCGCGTACGGCGGTGACTTGAAAGGGCGCCTGTGGAAATTCGACCTGAGTGCGACGTCGACCGACAGTTGGGGCGTGGCGTTTTCCGGCAAACCGTTGTTCACCACGGCGGGCGGCGCGACTCAGCCGATCACCGCGCAACCGTTACTGGCGGACAACTCACTGGGCGGCAAACAGATTTTCTTCGGCACCGGAAAATTCAACGAAACGGCCGACAAAACCAACAAGGATTTGCAGGCGTTCTACTCGGTGTGGGATGCCGATGGCGGTTCCGGACAATTGACCGTCAGCAGTTTGCAGGCGCAGGCAGTCACGGGCGTGTTCTCCGGCAGTAGCGGGCAGTTCGTGACAACGACGCAGAACGACACGACCTATCCAGGAGAGAAGGGCTGGTACTTGCCCTTGGTGTATAACAACGCGCTGATCGGTGAGCGCGTGATCAATCAGGCCAGTCTGGTGCTTGGGCGAATCGTCTTCACCACCGCCAGCGTCGATACCACCGATCCCTGTTCTAGTTTTGGAACCGGCAAAGTGGCCGAGCTCGATGCGTTCAGCGGTAAGATGCTCAACTATGCGGTGTTCGATACCAACGGGGATGGAGTGGTTGACAGCAGCGACACGATTTCCAGTGGTGTGATATTTACCGGTGGCATTCCGACCCTGAACGCCATCGTCAACGGCGCAACACGCAAAATTTTTAACGATTCCAGCGGTAACATCACTACCTTGGTGGAAAAGGGCGGCGGCGGCAGCCGTCGTATCATGTGGCGACAAATACAGTAAGTGAGAGTTTGAGGCATGCGCAGATTCAACCGCGGATTCACCCTGATCGAAATCATGATCGTGATTGCGATTATCGGGATCGTCATCACCATCGCCGCACCGAGCTACACCGAGTACCTGAAAAAGGGCCGCCGCGCCGAAGTGGTGTCGTTACTCTCGGAGCAGGCGCAGTCCCTCGAGCGCTTCTACACCAAGAACAATGTCTACACCGGCATCACCGGGCTCAGCACGGGCAATGATTTCTACACCATCACCCCGACCATCGCTGACCAGACTTTCCTGCTGACCGCGACCCGTAAAACCGGTACGACCATGGCCACCGACAAGTGCGGGGATTTCACCCTGACCAACACCGGTGTCAGAAGCATGAACAACGCGACCACCGGGTTGACCACCAAGGATTGCTGGGGCCGCTGAGGCGCTTTCTTTCGGGCGCCTTTTGCGCCCACTGTCTTTTTTACGGTTGGATCAAACATGACCAGGCAACAGCAAGTGGTGATAGTCGGCGGCGGGGTGATTGGCCTGCTGACCGCCTACAACCTCGCCTCCGAAGTGCGCAGCGTGGTGCTGCTCGATCGTTCGAACCTCGGCCAGGAATCGTCCTGGGCGGGCGGCGGTATCGTTTCGCCGTTGTACCCGTGGCGCTACAGCCCGGCAGTCACCGCGCTGGCGCACTGGTCGCAGGATTTTTATCCACAGCTCGGCGAGCGTCTGTTTGCTGATACCGGGGTTGATCCTGAAGTCCACACCACCGGCCTGTACTGGCTGGATCTTGACGATGAAGCCGCAGCGCTCGCTTGGGCTCAACGCGAGAACCGTCCGCTGCGGGCTGTGGATATCTCGGCGGCGCACGATGCGGTGCCGGTACTCGGCGGTGGGTTCGCGCGGGCGATCTACATGGCTGACGTTGCCAACGTACGTAATCCGCGCCTGGTGAAGTCGTTGAAAGCGGCGCTGCAAGCGATGCCGAACGTGACGATTCATGAGCAGTGCGAGGTCAACGGGTTTGTTCGTGAAGGTGGGCAGGTCATCGGCGTCGAAACCTCCGGCGGCGTGATCAAGGGCGATCAGGTCGTGCTGACGGCGGGTGCATGGAGCGGTGATCTGCTCAAGACGCTGGATCTGAAACTGCCGGTCGAACCGGTGAAAGGGCAGATGATTCTCTACAAGTGCGCGGCGGATTTCTTGCCGAGCATGGTGCTGGCGAAGGGGCGGTACGCGATTCCGCGTCGTGATGGGCATATTCTGATTGGCAGCACGCTGGAGCATGAAGGCTACGACAAGACGCCGACCGATGTGGCGCTGGAGAGCCTCAAGGCTTCAGCGGTCGAGCTGATTCCGGCGTTGGCGGATGCTGAAGTGGTCGGGCATTGGGCGGGGTTGCGTCCGGGTTCGCCGGAAGGGATTCCGTACATTGGCCGGGTGCCGGGGTATGAAGGCTTGTGGCTGAACTGCGGGCATTACCGTAACGGATTGGTGCTGGCGCCGGCGTCGTGTCAGTTGTTTGCAGATGTGATGTTGGGAAGGGCGCCGATCATAGATCCGGCGCCGTATGCGCCTGCGGGCCGCATTTAAAGCAAGATCAAAAGATCGCAGCCTTCGGCAGCTCCTACCTTGGAATGGGTTTCCTGTAGGAGATGCCGAAGGCTGCGATCTTTTGCGATTTAATCCAGACCGAGTTTTTTCAGTCTGTACCGCATCGACCGAAACGAAAGACTCAAGCGCTGCGCCGCCGCCGTGCGATTCCAGCGCGTTTCCTCCAGCGCCTGCAGAATCAGTTTCCGCTCAACGTTCTCCAGATAATCTTCAAGATTGTCGATCTGCGTCAGATCCGCAATCCCGCCTTCCGCCGCGCAATTACCCTCGCTCAGGCGTAAATCCCCAGCCTCGATCGTACGGTTCTCGCACAAGGTGTGCGCGCGTTCGAGCACGTTTTCCAGCTCGCGCACATTCCCCGGAAAACGATAATTCTTCAGCGCTTCCAGCGCCTGCGCATGCAAGCGTGCCGCCGGTTGCCCGGTGTCCTTGGCCAGACGCTTGAGCATGTGCGCCGCCAACACTTCAATGTCATCGCGCCGTTCACGCAGAGACGGCACACGCAATTCGATCACGTTGAGCCGGTAATACAGATCCTGCCGAAACCGCTCGGCAGCCACTTCCGCATCAAGATCCTTGTGCGTCGCGCAAAGAATCCGCACATCGACCACGGTTTCCTGCTGCCCACCGACGCTACGCACGGCTTTTTCCTGAATGGCGCGCAGCAGTTTCACCTGCATCGACAGCGGCAAGTCCGCCACTTCATCAAGAAACAAGGTGCCTCCATTCGCCGCCTGAAACAGTCCCGGCTTGTCTTCAACTGCGCCAGTAAAACTGCCTTTGCGATGGCCGAAAAACTCGCTTTCCATCAGTTCCGACGGAATCGCACCACAGTTCACCGGTACAAACGGCTGACTCGCGCGTGGCCCTTGTTCGTGGATCAGTCGTGCGACCAGTTCTTTACCGCTGCCGGACTCACCGCTGATGTACACCGGGGCCTGACTGCGGGCGAGTTTGTCGATTTGCTTGCGCAAGCTACGCATCGGCAGGGAGTCACCGAGCAAGCGTCGATCAATCGACGTGCACACGGCGCCCGCCACCGGCATGCGCAGCGCGGTGGCGACCAGTTCGCGCAAGCGGGTGAGATCCACCGGTTTGGTGAGGAAGTCGAACGCCCCGGCCTTCAGCGCATTGATCGCCGTTTCAAGGCTGCCGTAAGCGGTGATCATCGCCACCGGCAGTTGTGGATAACGTTGTTGAATGTGCTGCACCAGATCCAGCCCCGTGCCGTCGGGCAGGCGCATGTCGGTCAGACACAGATCAAATTGCTCGCGCTGTAACAGCGCTTGGGCTTCAGCCAGATTACGCGCGCTGAAGGTGTCAAGTTTCATCCGTCCCAGGGTGATTTCCAGGAGTTCGCGGATATCCGGTTCGTCGTCGACGATGAGAATTTTTTGCCGTGGGCTCGTGTTCAACTTTGTTTCCGTCCGTGAGCAAAGGTGATGCGAAAGCAGCCGCCGCCTTGGCGTGGTTTGAAGTCTAGGCGCGCTTGGTTGCTTTCGCACAGCTCACGGGACAGATAAAGCCCAAGGCCGGTGCCCTGGCTGCTGGTGGTGAAGAACGGTTCGAACAGATGCGCCTGCTCATCGACGGGCACGCCGGGGCCGTTGTCTTGCACTTCGAGCACTGCCAGTTGGCTTTCGGTGTCGACAAACAACGCCAGCCAGACCTCGGCCTGTTCGTGCAGCAGGGCGCTGTGGCGCCAGCCATTACGCAGCAGATTGTCGAGGATTTGCGTGAGCTGCGCAGGATCCATCAGCGTGGTGAAATCCCCAGAATTGATCCGCAGATGAATCTGTTGCTGTTCATTGGCCTGCTCGCGGCTTTCGTTGACGAAGTTTTCCAGCCACGGCTTGAGATCCAGCCGTTGCGGTGCGCTTTGCTGGCGGCGGGACAGTTGCAGGACGTTTTCGATGACTCGATTCATGCGTTTGGAGTGATCTTGAATGATCTGCGTCAGACGCCGGTCGGCGCCATGGAGTTCCTCGGATTCACCCAATAGCTGCGCGGCATGGCTGATGGCGCCCAATGGATTGCGGATTTCGTGGGAGATGCCGGCGGTCAGTCGCCCGAGCGCGGCGAGTTTGAGTTGCTGCGCTTGTTGAGCGATTTGCGCGAGGTCTTCGAGAAACACCAGGGTTTGCTGGTTCGGGCTTTGTTCGAGGGCGATAAAACTCGGCTGCAATTCCAGACCGTTACCGGGAATCTTCAGGCTTTGAGGACGCAAGGTCGGGTTGTTCAGCCAGAGTTGCAGGCGATCGACGAGGGCGGGCGAATAGTCGTCGATCAAATGGCCCTGAAGGTGTGTGCGCGCCAGCAAGGTCTGCGCGCTGTGATTGGCCAGTTGCACGCGGCGTTGCTCGTCGAGTACCAGAATGCCGGTGCGCATGCGTTGCAGGATCAGCGCATTGAGTGCCTCAAGTCCGACGACTTCGCTGGCGCGTTGTTCGGCCAGGGTCTCGCTGACTTCAAGCCGACGGATCAACCCTTGCACCAGCAAAGCGGCGGCAAAGCACAGCGCGCCGAGGGTGCCGGCCTGCAGATAATCGTTGGCCGTGAGGGGATGGCTGAAACTCAGCAAAAAGCTCGAGCCGACGATGCCGAGCGCGCCTATGGCAGCGATCAGCAGGCCGATGCGCCGGCGTAGCAAGGTGTTGCAGATCGCCACGGAAACGATCAGCAAGTTGCCGATGGCGCTGGCAACCCCGCCGGCGGCGTAGAACAAACCGCACAGCAGCAACACGTCGACCAGCGCGAGGCTGAACAACTGCGCCGGGCGCCGGGTGCTCTCTAGGAAAACCACCAGCAGGATATTCAGCACCAGGTACAGCCAACTGCCGCTGCGCAGCAAATCGTCGTCAATCGACGTCAGCAGGCGGTTGTCCATATTGCTGGAGATCAGCAGCACCAGCATGATGCCGACGCTTAAACGGTAGAGATGATAAAGGCGCAGCAGGCGCTGAGCCTGTTTGCTGTCGGCGTTGGCCTCAGCGATCACGGGGGCCCGGGCCTTGCTCAAGGTGAGCCTGGCTGCAATACCACTGTTGTTGAACGCTCAATGCACGGTCGCGCGGCAGGTGCACGCCGCAGTGGGCGCAACGCACCATCGGCGCGGCGTCCTGTTCGCGAGGGGCGCGATTGGATTGATTGGCGGCGGGCGCCTTGAATTTACGCCACAGCCAGACAGCGGCGAAAATCAGGACGATCCAGAACAATAAACGAAGCATGATGAGCGGCTTTCCGACTAATGATCCGGCAGTTTAGCCAAGCTCCCGACAAGCGCACAGCCTATTAACGCGCGGCAATAAAAAAGGGAGATCCTGAGATCTCCCTTTTTTTGTCCATCCGGTGTGATCAGTCGAACACGCCGAAGGTCATGTAGCTGAACCACGAACGGTCAGTGTCGCTCGACTCTGGCTCCGGCTCTTCGATCACGTCGCCGTTTTCGTCTTTAGGCTTCAGCTCGTTCGGGATCGCATCTTTCGCGTCCTGGTACTGCTTCTGCACGTCCTGGTTGGCGCGGGTTTCGCCCGGCGGCAGCGGTGGACGCGACTCGATCAGACCGAGGGTCGCCTTGCTCAGGAACGAACGGTTGTCCGCTTCAGCCACCGAAGGCACGAACTGGCCGTCTTGCAGGCTAGGGTGGTTCGGGTAGTTGAGCTTCAGGGTTTCCAGGCTGGTGTTAGCCAGTTCGTCCAAATGCAGACGCTGGTAAGCCTCAGTCATCACCGCCAGGCCGTCACCGACCGATGGAGTTTCCTGGAAGTTTTCCACCACGTAACGACCACGGTTGGCAGCGGCTACATAAGCCTGGCGGGTCAGGTAGTAGTCGGCCACGTGGATTTCGTAGGCTGCCAGCAGGTTGCGCAGATAAATCATGCGCTGCTTGGCGTCCGGCGCGTAGCGGCTGTTCGGGTAGCGGCTGGTCAGCTGGGCGAACTCGTTGTACGAGTCGCGGGCAGCGCCCGGGTCACGCTTGGTCATGTCCAGCGGCAGGAAGCGCGCCAGCAGGCCGACGTCCTGGTCGAAAGAAGTCAGACCTTTGAGGTAATACGCGTAATCCACGTTCGGGTGCTGCGGATGCAAACGAATAAAACGCTCGGCGGCGGATTTTGCAGCTTCCGGCTCGGCGTTCTTATAGTTGGCGTAGATCAGCTCCAGCTGTGCCTGATCGGCGTAGCGACCGAACGGATAACGCGACTCCAGAGCCTTCAGCTTGGCTGTGGCGCTGGTGTAGCTGTTGTTGTCCAGGTCAGTCTGAGCCTGCTGATATAGCTCGGCTTCGCTGAGGTTTTCGTCTACGACTTCCTTCGATGAGCAAGCAGCGGTCAATGCGAGGATGGCGATCAGCAGCAGGTGTTTCACTTGCATGGCGGCTTGCGTCCCTATGACGGCCGCTGTCTTGGGCGGGGCCGTCCTGTTATGATGAGCGCCCCGTTGAAAAGCCTCGGGGCAAAAGACGCCGTATTTAACCACAAGCGCGCAGCCGAAACCAAAAGCTGTGCCGACGCACAGTCAGAGCATGTCCGATAAAATTGAACTTCGCGCAGAGGTGCCGTCCGAATTGGGCGGCCAACGCCTCGATCAAGTCGCTGCCCAACTCTTCGCTGAGCACTCTCGCTCGCGCCTTTCCGCCTGGATCAAAGAAGGTCGCCTGACTGTGGACGGGGCGGTCATCCGCCCTCGCGACATCGTGCACGGCGGTGCCATCCTTGAGCTGACTGCCGAGCAGGAAGCCCAGGGCGAGTGGATCGCCCAGGACATCGAGCTCGACATCGTCTATGAAGACGACGACATTCTGGTGATCAACAAGCCTGCGGGCCTGGTGGTACACCCGGCTGCCGGTCACGCCGATGGCACGCTGCTCAACGCCTTGCTGCACCACGTGCCGGACATCATCAATGTCCCGCGCGCCGGTATCGTGCATCGTCTGGACAAGGACACCACCGGTTTGATGGTGGTGGCCAAGACCATTCAGGCGCAGACAAAGCTTGTTACTCAATTGCAGAGTCGCAGCGTCAGCCGCATCTATGAGTGCATCGTGATTGGCGTGGTAACGGCCGGTGGCAAGATCAACGCCCCGATCGGTCGCCATGGCCAGCAGCGCCAGCGCATGGCGGTGATGGAAGGCGGCAAGCCTGCCGTCAGCCACTACCGCGTGCTGGAGCGCTTCCGTTCCCACACCCATGTACGGGTGAAACTGGAAACCGGTCGTACTCACCAGATTCGCGTACATATGTCGCACATCAACTTCCCGTTGGTCGGCGATCCGGCGTACGGCGGTCGTTTCCGCATTCCGCCAGCGGCCAACCCGACGATGGTGGAATCGCTCAAGCATTTCCCGCGTCAGGCCCTGCACGCGCGCTTCCTTGAGCTGGATCATCCGACGACCGGTGAGCGCATGAGCTGGGAATCGCCGCTGCCAGAAGATTTCGTCTGGCTGCTGACCCTGCTCAAGCAGGATCGCGAGGCCTTCATCGGATGAACTGGCTGACGCCGGACTGGCCCGCGCCGGCCAGCGTCAAAGCCTGCGTCACCACCCGCGATGGCGGTGTCAGCGAGGCGCCGTTCGACAGCCTCAATCTGGGCGATCATGTTGATGATCGTCCTGAGGCCGTTGCCGAAAACCGTCGCCGTCTCACCGAACACTTCTCTATACAGCCTGCCTGGTTGCAGCAAGTTCACGGGATTACCGTGGCGCATGCTGATCCGGGCATTGTTGCGACCGCTGATGCGAGCTGGACGGCAACGCCCGGTATTGCCTGCGCGGCGATGACGGCGGATTGCTTGCCGGCATTGTTCTGCGATCGCGCTGGCACTCGCGTGGCGGCGGCCCATGCCGGTTGGCGTGGTCTGGCGGCGGGTGTCCTTGAAGCGACGCTCGATAGCCTCGATATTCCGGCTAATGACGTTTTGGTCTGGCTCGGCCCGGCGATTGGCCCGAAAGCCTTTGAAGTCGGCCCGGAAGTTCGTGAAGTCTTCATCAGTCAGTTGCCGGAAGCGGCAAACGCCTTCGTGCCGAGCGCCAATGCCGGCAAGTTCATGGCGGACATCTATATGCTGGCGCGCCTGCGTCTGGCAGCCCGTGGTGTCACTGCTGTTTATGGTGGCGGTTTCTGCTCCGTGACCGATCCGCGCTTCTTCTCCTATCGCCGTGCTTCGCGCACCGGACGCTTCGCCTCCTTAGTTTGGCTCACCCGCTAGACTGTCTGATCTGCATCAACTCTCTGACGCTTGAATCTTCCAGAATCGACCGCATCTATAGGGGTATCTGGCAGGTTTCTTTATTCAGGATGGTTTCTTAGGTCCGGCCTGCTCAAAAGGAAGGTGACTTATGCGAATAGACCGTTTAACCAGTAAATTACAGTTGGCCTTGTCCGACGCTCAGTCGTTGGCAGTCGGCCACGATCATCCGGCGATTGAGCCGGCGCACTTGATGCAAGCCATGCTTGAACAGCAGGGTGGTTCGATCAAACCTCTGCTGATGCAGGTGGGCTTCGACGTCAACAGCTTGCGCAAAGAGCTGACCAAAGAGCTCGACCAATTGCCGAAAATCCAGAACCCGACTGGCGACGTCAACATGTCGCAGGATCTGGCACGCCTGCTCAATCAGGCTGATCGTCTGGCGCAGCAGAAGGGCGACCAGTTCATTTCCAGCGAACTGGTGTTGCTCGCGGCAATGGACGAGAACAGCAAGCTCGGCAAGTTGCTGCTCGGCCAGGGCGTGAGCAAAAAAGCTCTGGAAAACGCCATCACTAACCTGCGTGGCGGCGAAGCGGTGAATGACGCCAACCACGAGGAGTCGCGTCAGGCGCTGGATAAGTACACCGTTGACCTGACCAAGCGCGCCGAAGACGGCAAGCTCGATCCGGTGATCGGCCGTGACGACGAAATTCGTCGCACCATTCAGGTTCTGCAACGCCGCACCAAGAACAATCCGGTGCTGATCGGCGAACCTGGCGTGGGTAAAACCGCGATCGCCGAAGGTCTGGCCCAGCGCATCATCAACGGCGAAGTGCCGGACGGCCTTAAAGGCAAGCGTCTGCTTTCGCTGGACATGGGCGCGCTGATTGCCGGTGCCAAGTATCGCGGTGAGTTCGAAGAACGCCTGAAATCGCTGCTCAACGAGCTGTCGAAGCAGGAAGGGCAGATCATTCTGTTTATCGACGAACTGCACACCATGGTCGGCGCCGGTAAGGGCGAAGGTTCGATGGACGCCGGCAACATGCTCAAGCCAGCACTGGCTCGCGGCGAGTTGCACTGTGTCGGTGCGACCACGCTCAACGAGTACCGCCAATATATAGAGAAGGACGCGGCGCTCGAGCGACGTTTCCAGAAAGTCCTGGTGGATGAGCCGAGCGAAGAAGACACCATCGCGATCCTGCGCGGCCTTAAAGAGCGTTATGAGGTTCACCACAAGGTGGCGATCACCGACGGTGCGATCATTGCGGCGGCGAAGCTCAGCCATCGCTACATCACTGACCGGCAGTTGCCGGACAAGGCCATCGACCTGATCGACGAGGCCGCGAGCCGTATCCGCATGGAAATCGATTCCAAGCCGGAAGTGCTCGATCGTCTGGAACGTCGCCTGATTCAGTTGAAGGTGGAATCGCAGGCACTGAAGAAAGAAAGCGACGAAGCGGCGATGAAACGTCTGGAGAAACTCCAGGAAGAAATCGTCCGCCTCGAACGCGAGTATTCCGATCTGGAGGAAATCTGGAATTCGGAAAAAGCCGAGGTGCAGGGTTCTGCACAGATTCAGCAGAAGATTGAACAGTCGCGTCAGGAACTGGAAGCGGCACGCCGTAAAGGCGACCTGAACCGCATGGCCGAGTTGCAGTACGGGGTGATCCCGGATCTGGAACGCAGCCTGCAAATGGTCGATCAGCACGGCAAGAGCGAGAACCAGTTGCTGCGCAGCAAGGTGACTGAGGAAGAGATCGCTGAGGTTGTGTCGAAATGGACCGGCATCCCCGTGTCAAAAATGCTCGAAGGCGAGCGCGACAAGTTGATGAAGATGGAAAGCCTGTTGCACAAACGTGTGATTGGTCAGGAAGAAGCCGTGGTCGCCGTGGCCAACGCCGTGCGACGGTCACGAGCCGGGTTGTCTGACCCGAATCGTCCAAGCGGCTCGTTCATGTTCCTCGGCCCGACCGGTGTCGGTAAAACCGAGCTGTGCAAGGCGCTGGCCGAATTCCTCTTTGATACTGAAGAGGCGATGGTGCGGATCGACATGTCCGAGTTCATGGAGAAACATTCCGTGGCTCGCTTGATCGGTGCGCCACCAGGGTATGTCGGCTATGAAGAGGGCGGTTACCTGACCGAGGCTGTGCGTCGCAAGCCTTATTCGGTGATCCTGCTGGACGAAGTCGAGAAGGCGCACCCGGATGTGTTCAACATCCTCCTGCAGGTGCTTGAGGATGGTCGCCTGACCGACAGCCACGGCCGTACGGTGGACTTCCGCAACACGGTGATCGTGATGACCTCGAACTTGGGGTCGGTTCAGATCCAGGAACTGGTCGGCGATCGTGAGGCACAGCGTGCTGCAGTGATGGACGCGCTGACGTCGCACTTCCGTCCGGAGTTCATCAACCGGGTCGACGAAGTAGTGATCTTCGAGCCCCTGGCACGGGATCAGATCGCGGGCATCACCGAGATCCAGTTGGGTCGCCTGCGTACGCGTCTGGCTGAGCGTGAACTGAAGCTGGAACTGAGCCCGGAAGCGATGGATAAACTGATTGCGGTGGGCTACGACCCGGTCTATGGCGCACGTCCGTTGAAACGTGCGATCCAGCGCTGGATCGAAAACCCGTTGGCGCAGCTGATCCTGTCGGGGCATTTCCTGCCAGGTGACACGGCAACCGGCGTGGTTGAGAACGACGAAATCGTTTTCAACTAAGTCCAAACGCCAATGAAAATTGGCAGGCCCCACATTGTGGGGCCTTTTTTTTCGTTAGGCTGTTGAACTCAAAGGAAAAGGCTTGTAAAGTGCGCCCCGCAGTCAGTCGCCAAGACGGTTTCAACTCACTGAGCTGAAATCTGAAATAAGTTGCAAATCATTAACTTGAAAGCAATTTAGGGGGTTGACAGAGGTGTTCTAGGTTGTAGAATAGCGCGCCTCAGACACACGAACGCAGCGATGCGAACGAGTGACTGGAAGCAGTAAGTTTCACCGTTGTAAATTGAAATATGTAGTTCCGTGATAGCTCAGTCGGTAGAGCAAATGACTGTTAATCATTGGGTCCCAGGTTCGAGTCCTGGTCACGGAGCCAATTTCAAGCCGGGGTATAGCGCAGTCCGGTAGCGCGCCTGCTTTGGGAGCAGGATGTCAGGAGTTCGAATCCCCTTACCCCGACCATTTTTGGGTCGTTAGCTCAGTTGGTAGAGCAGTTGGCTTTTAACCAATTGGTCGTAGGTTCGAATCCCACACGACCCACCATTTTTGAAACCAGTTAACGCTGGAATCGAATCTTAAGATCAGAGGCCAAAAGCGCTGATCGAAGAAGGCGACTGAAAGGTCGCCTTTTTTTTACCGGGGTATAGCGCAGTCCGGTAGCGCGCCTGCTTTGGGAGCAGGATGTCAGGAGTTCGAATCCCCTTACCCCGACCATATTAAAAATCCTCGTATCGAAAGATACGGGGATTTTTTTTGTCCGCGAAAAACTCAGGCTTCTCCCAAAACAACACCGAATGAATTGGGAATCTGTAAGCACCGCAGATCCCCTGTAGGAGCCGAGCTTGCTCGCGAAAGCGGCGTGTCATTCAACAATAAAGTCGACAGACACACCGCCATCGCG